>NZ_CAJCKG010000046.1:0-20388 GCF_903970945.1 Curtobacterium sp. ME26 | reverse complement strand
AGGCCTGCTCATGCCCCGTCCGAGTAGCTCCCAGAACCGCGCCTCCCGGGCACGGTGCTCCAGCCTCGATCCCATCTGCAACACTCCGATTCACGGTGGTGTTGCAACGACCAGCTGAACCCAAGGATCACCCACCGGACTCCAAGCGCTACGCGGTCGGCCCCTATGTCGCTGTTGAGGTCGCGAGAATCAACCGGAGCCGTGACGGCAGGACGCTTACGAGCCGTCGAATGCGACGGTTCGCTGCTCCTGAGACCAGACTGGCGGGGGAACGGCGCTTGTCGAGAGCTGCGATGGCCTCAGCTACGACCTGTTGCGGCGTTTGAAAATGCGCTCCGTCGGTGCTGGTGCCCGATGTTGCGAAGAACTCCGTCGCGGTGGGGCCAGGCGACACGACCATGACTCGCACCGGCGAGTCTCGCACCTCGTACGCGAGAGCTTCGGTGAACCGGATGACGAAGGACTTCGCCGCAGCGTAGACAGCCATCATCGGGACGGCCATATACCCGGTCAGGCTTCCGACGTTCACTATCGCGCCACGACCAGACGCCAAGACGTCCGGTAGGAACAACCTTGTCACAGCGAGAACGGCGCCGATGTCGAGATCCACCTGCATGTCGATCTCCGCCTGTGTCGTCTCGGCGAAAGCTTTCGTCAGCCCCGCGCCGGCGCAGTTGATCAACGTGTCGATCTTCCACCCCGCCTCCTCCACCGCGACGCGCAGCCGCGCGGCCGCGCCCGGCTGCGCCAAATCGAGCGGGACGACGAGCGAGGACCCGCCCGTCTCCTGTTCCAGCTCAAGCGCGAGGTCCTCAAGCAGCCCCACCCTCCTTCCGACGAGGACGACGCCAGCACCGCGGAGACTGAGCTGGCGTGCGAACTCAGCCCCGATCCCTGACGTCGCACCGGTAACGATGGCGGTGGTGCCCGTGAAATCCATGCTGCCTCCTGCGGAAGTGATTGCCTCTAACATGGACAGCGTAAGCCATATTGTGAGACGGACTAACATCGGAGCATGAGTGCACGTGATCGGTACCACCACGGTGACCTCCGCAACGCTCTGCTTGTCGCCGCGAAGGAACTGATCCGTGAGCGCGGAACACGTGGCTTCTCCGTTGCCGAGGCGGCGCGCCGTGCTGGCGTCTCCATCAGCGCCCCATACCGACACTTCGCGGACCGCGACGAGATGCTGGCAGCGGTCGCCACAGCCGCGTTCACGGAACTCAACGACACGTTCGCTCAGTTGCCGCCCGCTGACAGCCTCAGCGAGCTGGCCGGTCAGATCGCGGGAGAGTACGTCAAGTTCGCGGACGCGGACCACGCGCGTTTTCAAGCGATGTTCGCCAGCGGCATCGACAAGCGTGAGCACGACGCGCTCCTCGATGAGGCGACCCGAGTTCAAGCGATGCTCGAAGAGGCGTTGGCGCCGCACGTGCCCAGCCCGGAAATCACAGCCCGCGCCGCGGAACTATGGACGCTCGCCCACGGAGTAGCGTCACTCTCAATCTCGGGAAGCCTGGCGCATGCTACGCCGGAGCACCAACACCTCGTGATCCGCTTGGCGCGCACCTGGGCGGCGGGCGTGACGATCTCGCAATCACAACCGAATACCGCCGCCCCCAGCGCCTGAGGCGAAGTCCTTCACCCCGAGAACCGTTCGTTAGCCGATCCCCTTCCGGACGCGTCAGATTTCCGGGTCCAGGTGCGGTGTGAGGGGCTTGTCGGGGTAGTCGCGCAGCACGAGCGCGGTGCTGACGGGTCCGAATCGGGCGAGTGAGTCGACCACCTGTTCGAGCCGCCCGGCGTCGCTGCAGTGGACGTCGAGAACGAGGCAGTCCTCGCCGGTCACGCGACGGGTGGAGGTGACCTCGTCGGTTCGCGCTGCGAGTTGAAGTGCTGCGCCGAGGTGCGCGTGAGTCGTACGGAGGCGGACGACTGCGTGGATGTTGAGGCCGACGGCGGCCGGCACGACGATGGCACGGTACCCCGTGATGACGCCCTGCCGCTCGAGGCGGAGGATCCGAGCACTGGCCGCGGGCTGCGACAACCCATCTCCGCGCCGCTGAGTCTGCCATCGGTCTGCAGGAGGGCAAGGATCTTCCGATCGATGTCGTCGAGCGGTTCCACCGTGTACTGCGCCTTCCGGTTCGTGATCACTCGCAGACGGTCCGTCCCTGCGATGCCCTCCATCATGCTGGCTCCCGTGAGCTCCACCGACTGGCGACGGCGACTGAACGAGTCTTCGCTCCCTTGAGATATCCACTCGAGGGTGGGCTTGCGCGCCTAGTGTTGTCCATACGAGAACACTGATAGGTTGAGGCAACCGGACAGATTGGGTAACCCGTGAAATCATCCCGTAGCCGTTTGCTCGCTGGTGGCCTCGTTCTCGGATTGACCGCTGGGATCGCAGCGCTCGGAACCAGCACCGCTGTTGCAGCACCGGCTGGCCAAGAAGTCGTCACTCAGTCGCCCACACAGACGCTGTCAGACGGCACGGTGGTGACATCGACATTCGGTCCAGGAGCCGGGGCCTACTCGGGTGAGGGCGACGCGTACTTTTACACCGCTGGCCCGGCGGACTCGTCAGTGACCTGGACCTTCAGCCGCCCCGTGCGGTCGCTCGTCGCGTACTACGTCAACGTCAATAGTGGTGATACCGAGCTATTCAGCACCGACCGCGGCCCCGTGAATCTCGCACTGGTCGCCGCCGGTGGAAATAGGGCCAGTGCAGAAGGGTACAACGTGCCTTCGCAACCGGAGGGTACCTATAGCGGCAACGTCGTTGATTGTGAAAGTACGAACGGCGCATGCTCCGGATCAATCATCCTCAGCTTCCCGGAGGGTATCTCATCGCTAACAGCCAGCAGCAGCGGCACGCCCGAAGCAGGCTATAACGACGTTGGCGTCGGCTTCGATCTCGCCAACGAACCACCCGCGGCGACGGGTCCGGCGATTACTACTACTTCGGTTCCGGATGCCACGGTCGGGTCAACGTATCGCGCTGTGGTTGCAGCTACTGGAACCGGTCCGATTCGCTATACCGTCACCAGCGGCACTCTCCCGGCAGGGCTGAGCCTGGACGCTGTATCTGGTGTGATATCGGGTACGCCGACAACGGCTGGGCGGTCGACGTTCACCATTACCGCGACGAATAGTGCCGGTAGTGACGAGCACGAGTTCGTTCTGACGACCGCTGCCGCTGCGGCGACGGTTCCGGTTTCCTCTCTTCCCAATGCAACACCTACAGGTACGCTCGCCTACACCGGCGTCGATACGTCATCCCTCGTGGTCGGCATTGGCAGCGCCTGTGCATTGATCCTGGCGGGCCTCGTCATGCAAAGCGTGACGAAGCGCCGGCGGCAAGTTCAAAATGGGAAGAGCAATTGACAAGAAAATAGCCGGGTGATCCGTTTGGGAGTGATCCTCCTTGCGATAGGATTTTTCGCTACCTCGCGGTCGACCGTCCATCGTCGGTCGCACCGTTGATGATGTCGTCAAGGATGCTCACTCGCCTAAAGAATCCCGGAGGGCGTCGGCGCGTGCGGGGCGCCAAGCTAGCGGTGAGTCGGGGGCCCACTTAAGGACCTCGTCCTCGATTCGTGACGAGAACGACGGCACACCAGCGGCGCAGGGGACGTCGTCGTGCCATAACAGCTAGTCGACGCTGTCCTCGTTCATCAGCCGATAGCGCATGTCCGAAGGGTCTCGCTGGAGGCGAGGCAACGTCCGATACCGGCTACTCCGCTCGATGACCGGCGTTGCGCTCTGGTCGGCTCCCGCGCTCCTGAAGACGTTCGCTGCAGCCGTCAAGCTGCCGACGCTACGACCGCCGAACGGCTTGGGCAAAACGCTGTCCGCGGACCGCTCCACTGCGCCATCTCACGAGGGAACATCTGAGGCGTAGAAGTGGCCCGCACGCGAATGCGTGCGGGCCACTGTTGTCGGTCGATGTCGGTCAGGAGTCGACCTGTCTGGTGTGGGGGTGTCTAGCCGTTGTTGCGGCGTCGACGTCGTCCGACCAGTGCAACGATGCTGCCGAGCATGAGCAACAGGGCCGCAATTGCTCCGGCGCTAGTTAGGCCCTCGCTACCGGTGAAGGCGAGTGCCTTCACAGTTGGAGGCGTGGCGGCACTCGTTCCAGTTCCAGTCCCATTGTCGGTCGGAGTCGGAGTCGGAGTCGGAGTCGGGGTGGCGGTCGGTGCGGTGGCAGAGGCGGCGAGTGTGACAGGCACGATGACTTCGCCGCCCGTGGTTCCATCGGCCAGGGTCAGCGTGGCCACGAGCTCGTGCGCCCCGGCGGCGACGCCGGTCGGGATGTTGCCCTGGGCGGTTACTGAGCCGTCCGCTTCGACCTCTGCGGACGCGAGGACGACTGGAGTGGAGTGCAGTGTCACGGTCACCGTGGCACTGGCCGGCAGCTGGCCCTGCGCCGCGGCGATCGCGTCGCCGACCTTCACGGTCGCATCTTCCGTGAGGGGCTGGTCGTTGACGGTGAGTGTCGGCGCGAACAGGTACGGCGTTGCCGTCGTTGCCGTCGACGCAGCGCTCGCGCCAACGGCGTTCGCTGCGATGACGCGGAACGAGTAGGCCGTCCCGTTTGTCAGGTCCGTGAGTGTTGTGGATGTGTCGGTCGTGGTTGCGACGGTGTTCCAGTCGGTACCGGTGGACTGCTGCACCGTGTAGGACGTGATCGCGGATCCGCCGGTCTCAGCGGGAGCGGCCCACTGCAGTGCAACGGTTCGGTCAGTGGCAACTGCGGTCACGTCTGTGGGTGCGGCGGGGACGCCGGCGGGTGTTGCGGTGACAGCGTCCGTGAAGGCGCCGGTTCCAGCGTCGTTGACTGCTGCGACTCGGAACGCGTACTGCGACCCGTTGGACAGGCCGGTGACCGTCGCCGTTGTCCCGGGCACCGTTGCTGCGGTGGTCCAGGCCTCTTCGCCGGCGGCGCGCTGCTGCACCACGTACGACGACACCGGGGCACCGCCGTCGTCAGCGGGTGCCGCCCAGGACAGATCGGCCTGCCCGTCGTTGGCAACTACTTGAAGCTGCTGCGGTGCAGACGGCACGTGCGCAACATAGGTGTAGGCGCCGGTGAGTGTTGCTGTTCCGCCGGGGGTGGTCACTGCGATATCCGCAGCACCGGCCTGGCCTGCTGGGACGGTCGCGGTGATCTCCGTGTCCGAGACCACCTGCACATCGGCTGCAGCAGCCCCGCCGATGGTGACGGCGGTGACTCCGGACAGGTACTGCCCGGAGATAGCCACGGTCGAGCCGCCGGCCACGTCCCCGCTCGTCGGCGTGACCGCTGAGAGCGTCGGGGCGAGCTCGGTGTACTCGGCAGTGAACATGGCGTCTTGCGTCGTCCGGACGGACCAGGTGTTCGAGGTCGCACCGTCGAACGACGTCGTGTTCAAAAACACCAGGCTGCCGCCGGCGACCGTGTCGCCTGTGGACGGCCACTGCGATGTCGCGCCCGCGTTAGGCTGCGTATCCTTCAGGACGGTCGCGAACAGCACGTACTGGTTGCCGCGCGTCAGTGCTGCGTCGGCGCCAGGGAACGACACCGTGTGCGTGGCCGAGTCACCCGCGATTGTTACCGGGGCGCTTTCGAACAGTGCGGACCCTGTCGCTTTCGTGCCGTCCCATGCGTACACCTCGCCGCGGACCACCATCGATGCCGACGCTGTGATCTGGAACGAGAACGCGGTCAACGCGTTCGCATCCGCCGGCGCCGTAATCGTCTGCCCGTAGATCTGCGTTCCACCCGGACCAAACGGCTGCAACGCCCCTGTCGCTGGCCCCGGGTTGCTGATCGTCGCGGCTTCCGCCACCGACGCACCCCCGACCACCATTGCCAACGCCGTCATTAGGCCTGCGGCCCCCAACACGATCCTTCTCACCAACGCGCTCCTTCAGCACTCAACGAGGCGCTTGCCGCCCATTTACAGAAAACTTAGAGCACTGCATAGACCGGCGGAGTGACTCATCCACTTCCCACCCCCACATTGGGTCCCCGTGTTACGAACCGGACTGCGGGACGGGCTCCGCCACGTGATCGCCCGACGCTTCCATCACCAACGCACCCGCAGCACCCTTCCCCTCGAGCAGCTCGTCGCCATCCTCGACAGCACCACCCCGATCGGGACCCTCCAACTCGGCGCTCTCACCGGCAGCGACCCCGGCGCGCGGACCGACCTGCTCAGCGCCGGCGTTGCCGAGGCTATCCACGCCCACGAAGGGGCATCGCGGAGAGGTCGTACCCGCACCGGTAGGTGAGCGTCGCATGCGACGTCACCACGAGACGTGGCGCGGCGAAAAGGACGATACGGAGCGAAGCGGCTCACAGCTTGCGCCGCGGGCGTCGCCGTGGGTGTCTCGGAAATCGATCCTCTACCGGACGCCTGTCGTGAACACGATGCGACCCGTCGTAGCAGCAACGATGGCCCATCGGGCCTCAACCTCACGCAAGGGTGCATCCTCAGCGTCGACGGTCACCGTGCGGTCCGCAATTGCCGAGACGATGCCGGGCAGCTCCGAGACGAGCGCGGCACGTCCCACGGAGCCCTGCCCGCTGCCGACGATGCTCAGCCCAGATGCACGGGAGGGCTACCGCTCGCCCCCTCCGGCTCCATTGATCACGTCCGGCGATGTCTCGATAGCCACAGTGCAGCGATTCACTCCCACACAACGACAATCGCGATAGCGATGACGCTGGCCTTCCGCGTACGTATGCGACACGCCCCGATCCGCCGACCGGGTAAGTTCAGCCTACCGGTGCCTACCGGTGCCTACCGGTGCCTACCGGTGCCTACCGGTGCCTACGGTGCGGACCGCGCGACGCCTGCGGCGCTGCAGACGACTGAGCCGAAGGTCGCCCATAGCGATTGTCTTACGGGCAGCAGATTACGACGAAGAGAGCCAATGTCCATGGTGAATATGCAAGACCGAACAACACGAGCAGGCGTAGCTCAAATTTCAGCGGTTGGTCTTGCTGCGATATGCATTCCTGCTATTTTTGCTCAGGGCTCCCTGGAGAGGGGCAACGACATTGTCTTTAGACTTTCTGGCACCGTTCCCGTACTGCCTGCTTCAGTGATAGCGCTTGCAACCATCGCTCTCGCCACAAGCTTCATCCGGGGCCGAGTCTCCGCCACATCAGCGACTATCATGCTAATCGCGCTTTCGGTCTTTACGTCCGCGTTTGTAGATGTACACACCCAGGCCTGGCTATTAGGCTGGAACAATTGGGGGCCCCACGAGACGTCTCCATGGTGGAGCAACACCGATGCGACATGGTTCACCACGAATAATGGATGAACGGCGGTGAGGATGATTTGCATCCTCACCGCCGTTCAGTGATCACCAGTTATCGTTTAGGTGAATGATGACCGTCTTCATCTTTTTCTTGATCTTGGCGTCCTTCTCATTCTGGTAGCCCCAGTTCCATGGGGATCCATTGCGGTCCTTGGAGTGCTGAGCGATGAAGTCGCCCTTGCCGTTTGTGATCGATCGATAGTTTCTTCCGGTTTTCGAGTCTTTGTAATCCGCGAAGGCCCCGTAGCCTGTTTCCATTGAAAGATGGCTCCAACCCTCGCCCCGTCCCCAGTCGTATAGGTAGAGATCGCCTGCACGTGCGTTCGTGTAGGCCGAACCCATGTCGACCTTCCAGGTTTCGGAGCGGCTTTTCTGCCCGAGGAATTCTTTGAGCTTCGGCACCTGAACGAAGCTGTTCGAGTAGTTCGGCTTCGTAAGCCAATACCAGATTGCCGGACCGGTCTGACTGTTCTGTTTTCCTCCTGCGCGGAGGGCCTGCGAGACGAAGTTTGTGCAATCCGCCGTACCCATGTTGTTGTAGGCCGAGTTGCGGCAAGCTTCCTTCTCGTTGCATGAGTACTGTTTTGCGTACGCCACAGCAGCGGAGCGATTGTAGTTTGTTGCCGCGGATGCTGGCATTGCCACAGCAACGCCGAGAAATAGGGCGAGGACTACGGTCAGTAGTTGGAGTGCCCGAGTAGCAATCTTACGCATCAGCCCTGAACTCCGTCGACTGGGACGGCCCTGTAGCCGACAAGGTGATAGTGGCCTTCGTTCGCCGCGTGATTGAAGGACAGTCTCCATTGAGCATCCGCATCATCCACCCAAGTTCCGTCTGGATTCTTGTAGCTCTGGTGGCCGATGAGGGTAGCGGACCCGGTGTTGTAGTTCCACTGGATCCCCTGCCAGGTCGTCACGACGAACTTATTATCAGTGAATAGCCAGTTCTCGTCGGGAGTGGTGATAGCTTGGCGAAGTCCGTCGTTGTAGGTAGTCAGCATTGAGTCCACCTGTGTCGCCGTGTAGTTGTAAGCGATCAACTTCTTGCGGGACGCCACCGCACTGTCACTGAAAGCACCTGCCAACTGGTCGTCCTGACTTGCTCCAAGCAAATTCACGTCGAGCCGCCCAGCAGCCACGCTTCCTGTCATCATCTCGGTGATTGCATACTGCTGATCCAAGAGGTTGAGCTGATTGGGGTTTGACTGGTTTGATGCAGCTGGCGCCAAGGGGGAGGTATCACTAGCAACGTCCGTCGAAACGTCTGTTGGTTCGGGCGCTGATTCGAGCGCGGTCTGCTTTCCAGGATCGTCGACGATGTCCGTATCGGCGTCGTCCGCGTGAGCGACGACCACCGCCCCGGCGCCGATGAGAAATGCCGTAACAGCAGCAGTAAGAAACATCTTGTTCTTCATAGACCCCAACTTCATTTAAGAACTCACGTTCGAATCTGAGAGTGCCCTATGAACAATGCTCAGCGCTGCCCCCTATTAGGGTGTCGAGGATAGTTCGGGGATGGAACGAAAGTCTCCGCGTCAACTGCATAACCTGCGGAACGAACCATGCAGTTGAGGTACACCCCAACTGGACGTCAAGCTCGGTGCTCAGCCCGCGTCCGAATAGGGTCCAGTTCGGCCTTCTCTGACACAGCCGCCCGGTGGTCTTAGACTCCAACCTGACAGATAAGGGTCGGAGGATTTGGTGTCGGGTCAGCGGGTCGGGTACGTGCGCGTGAGCACGTTGGATCAGAGCACGGTGCGCCAGCTCGACGGCATCGCGCTGGACCGGGTGTTCGAGGACAAGGCATCCGGGAAGGACGTCGACCGTCCGCAGCTCGAAGCGATGATCGGTTTTGTCCGCGACGGGGACACGGTGCTGGTGCACTCCATGGATCGGCTCGCCCGGAACCTTGAAGATCTCCGCCGGCTCGTGCGCCGACTCACGGACAAGCAGGTCCGCGTCGAGTTCGTCAAGGAGCAGTTGACCTTCACCGGGGAGGACAGCGCGATGGCGAACCTGCTACTGAACATGATGGGCGCGTTCGCGGAGTTCGAACGCGAACTCATCCGCGAACGCCAACGAGAAGGAATCGCGCTGGCGAAGCAGCGCGGCGTGTACCGCGGCCGCACTCGGTCCCTGACGCCGATTCAGGTAGCGGACCTTCGTGAGCAGGCTGCTGCTGGCGTGCCGAAGACGGTGTTGGCGAAAGAGTTTGGGGTTAGTCGCGAAACCGTGTAGGCCTACCTCCGTGCCGCGGCCGGGAAGTGACGGAGATGGGAAATCTCATTGCCGCTCTTGCTCTCTGCGTCAGCGGCTTTGCGGCTGCCTGGGTAATACTGCAGGACCTCGGTAAGTTCCGGCAACTTGAGCGCTATGGCAATGCCTTGCAGGCTGCGACGATCGGTAGTCTCGAACGCGATGCCCTCCAATCGGTGTTCGATCGGCTCGCGCTACCGCTTGCCCTCGGAGCACTTGCAGCACCAAGGCGAAAGCTGCGCGGCTGGGCTTGGGTCTTGCTGTCCACTGGCGTAGTAGCCGAAACGCTGTGGATCATGTTGATCATCGTTGGGGAGCGCGGCGCTCTGTCGTGGTGGGTGTACGGCGTGGGGCTCGCGTTGCTGCTGATCGGCAGTGGGTTGCGCGGTATCTGGCGGGAGCTGCGGCTGCGGGAAATGCGAGCAGAGATGAACGGTCGACGCGTGGCACTCGACGAGCGCACTCGGACTGGGGCTATCACTTCGGGGAGATGAGCCGCCAAGCTGGACCTTCTAGATCGAGAGGGTGGACGTGCAAGAGGGCATCGAGTACGAACTGAACAAGCGCTACTTCCGAGGCCCAGGGTGCGCGCTCTTCCTCGCCATCGGCCTTGGGCTCCTCGGCATCATCACGCTCGGCGGATCCTGGCAAACCGCGCTTGTCTTCATCGGGCTCGCAGTGATTGCAGGAGTCGTGCACTTCAAGATGCGGTCGAGCAATCCGCGATCCGTTGACGCTTCGCTCGCGGCCGTGACGCAGCACGTGCGGGATACCGCTGCATCTCGCATCGGCGTATTCCCGCATGCCGCACCGCCACTCGAGGTCATCGGCTTCATCCGAACCAGAAGCACCGCTGGTCCGATCGTGCAGGTCAAGGAGGAGGGCGGGCGTACCCGAACGAACTGGGTTGGCGGGTTCGTGGCGTACTTCAGTGAGCAGCAAGTCCATATCTTCACGACCGAGACCTGCATCACAGACCGAGCGCAGGCAGAGAAGACGGTCGAGTTCTTCTACGCGGACGTGGTGTCACTGTCCACGGAGAGCGATCAGCGTGGAAGCCGGTTGTCGCTCACTGTGCAGGACGGGAGCCGATATGACGCCCCAATCAAAGACGTCGCGGCGATCGATAGCGAACTCGCAGCCGCGCGCGAACTCATTCGTCGGCGCCGCACGTGAGCAACGATGCCATCAGCGTCCTCACCGAGTGGTTTCCCCGAGGTGATGAGCGATGGCGCGAAGACCAAAGTTGATGTTCTTTAGGTGAGTCAGAGGGTCATCCGAGTTTCCTTGATTGGTTGAGCCAGTCCATGCCTCAGGCGTGATCTTGGGCCACAAGGTGAAGTCGTAACGATGCTTTGTGACGTACTCCTGCGCTCCGGGCTGGCCATCTACGTCGCGGCTGTAGGTCGCCTGGAGCTCGCCGGTTACCGGAGCACCCATCGCTCCCGGCTTGTCACTACGGTCGCCCGAGCTCTCGGGAAGGTGCCAAAAAAGGCGCATCCTGGCACCGGGTGCAAGCTCGAACGGTGTGCTGAAGAAGTCACGCAGCTGCGGTCCAATGCGGGTGTCATCGTCGGACAGCCCGAACTCGGAGTTCAGCAGTTCGAACCGAACATTGGTAGCAGCAGTCGCCCCCGTGTTGGTGATGACCAGGTCCAGCGCACCGTGGCTCGCGATGCTAGGGACAATGTTCATCGCTACGTACGGGCGCGTCCGGTCCTCGCTGTCTTGCGCAGCTTGCGCGGAGGCGCGCCGAAGCTGCTCGGCCGTGAGTCGCACCTGGTTATAGGTGAAGAGGATCGCGACGATGGCAACCAGAACTCCCGCCGCGGTGGCAAGTGCTCCGATCCACGTCGGCAGCAAAGTTGCATCGGGCGGGACCGGCGCCTGCGTGGCAGCGGCAAGGGCGAAGAATCTCATGGTCCGCAAAATATTTGACTCCTCCGACAGCAGCCCGCCCGAGCTGGACCGGCAAGAGAGCGTGACAAGAAGTGAGCAGGTCAGCGTGACAAGTCACAACTTGTGCTACCCAGTGTCCATGCGGGGTCGGCCGATTACGCGACCAGTACCGCTACGCGACCGGCTATCGGACGCCGTCGAGACAGAGCACAGTGGGCACATGTCCTGGCTCGCGGCTCAGATCTTCCGGCGGTACCAAGACCGTCGCGCACGCCAGCGTCTCGCTCGGAGTTCAACCGCACCTCCGGCGCTTCACCCAGCCCTGGGGCTCGGTGGCCGCTCGATCGAACTATCGATCGCGTCAGATGTGATTCCTGACACTGGCGCGTTCGAACTAGCCGCCGAGCAGCTACACGTTCACATAGAGCTGCAAGACCACAACGGTGGCGACCTCCTGCGATCTGCACAGTGGCTTCGCGACCTTTGGCCCCTCGACGCATCAGTGCCGGCTCTCGCTCGCCTTGATGACGACCTCGAGGAGCTTGGTCGACGTGAGGTAGACGGGTTCCGGTGACCGATGGCCTGATGAGACGGTTCGGGCATCTCAGAATCACGTCGGACGTGCCGTCGCCGCGGATGGCTTGCTCGCGGTGCGGGCACCGCGCCGGTGGCACGCGGAGGACGCGACCTGTAGTCACAAACGATTGTTTCTGCGGGTGCGCAGCTTCGGTCCGTGTCGATGTTTTCGCTGGGCTCTGCGTGGGGGGTCAGTCGGTGTCGGTGTCGGTGCCGCGGGTGAGGGTGCTACCGACTGCTTCGACAACGTCGTCGGTGGTGACGTCGAGCTCTGCGTCAAAGAGCCGCGCACATGTGGGCTAGCCGGAACACGTCGGCACCCCCGTTTGGGGGTCTGCCGCGACGCGTCCCTGGCGCTAGTTTTCGACCACCCCTCAAGTGCACCAATGGCGTTGTTGCTCGTGGTGGGGCGTTTGACGCATCTCAATCGGCGGCCGACTCGGCGCCGGGCTCCATCACTGCTGCACTCCGTCGAACACAGGGGAACCCTTGCTTGCTCAACCACGCCGTCGCGCGTCTGGACAGTCTTTTTTCATTAGAACGGCCATCGTGGGGGTGGTCAGCCTCGCGCTCGTGGGAGGTGTGACACAGGTCGCGCACGCAGCGATCCCGACTGGCCCGACGACCACTGGGCTGACGGGGTCGCGTCCGTCAGCCACGACGCTGCCGTTCGCGGTCTCCGACCAGGTCGGGGTGGCGGTCGACGTCGCCACCGGCAACCTCGAGGTCACCACCGCGGGACTGTCGCTTCCCGGTGTGACCGGCACGAACGCGATCACGGGAACTTACAACTCGCTGGGATGGCAAAGCGCCACCACGACGGGCGCGCTCGCGAACCGGTGGTCCACCGGCATCGCTGGCGCAGGTGTGTTCGCGTCGGGTGCTTCCGGAGCTGTCGTCTACACGGACGCTGACGGTGCGACGTGGACGTTCACGCCGGCCTCGACCGCTGGCACGTTCACCGCGCCAGCGGGCTTTAACCGGGTGCTGAAGTCCTCCGGAACGTCAACGCCGACCTACACGCTGTCCGACCCGGCAACCGGGCAGGTCATCACCTCTGACGTCGACGGCATGCCGGTCTCGGTGAAGGACCGCAACAGCAACACGGTCGCGATCACCAACACCTCGGACGTGCCGACGTCGGTCGTCAGCACCGCCGGCACGACGGCAGCACGGACAGCGACTGCCGCGTACTCGAGCTCGACGCGGACCTACACGGTGACGCAGGGCAGCGGATCGGCAGCGCGCTCGGTGAAGTGGGTCAGCGACGCCAACGGCAACCTGACCTCCTACGTCGACGGGGCAGGCAAGACGACCACGTTCTCCTACTCGGGCACTGACCTGACCCAGGTCACCGGTCCGACCGGAGCGACGACAACGGTCAGCTACTCCGGAACCACGCACAAAGTGTCGCAAGTGGTGCAATCCAACAGCACCTCCGGAGCTGCAGGAGCGTCCACGACCCGGCTGAGCTACACGTCTACGACGTCCACGCTCGTGGCGTCCCCGAACACGGACCCCGGCACTTCAGTTGCTTCGGTGCCGCACACGACATACACGATCGACGCATCGAAGAAGCTGGTGACCGGCGCCACTGACGCCGCCGGGCGGGTGCGGTCGAAGACGTACAACGGCGCGAACCTGCAGCCGTCGACCTCGACCACAGGGTCCGGGTCCTCCGCGTCGACCACCACCGCGACGTACGGGGCGAACAGCAGCCAGTCGCTGACGAAGGTCGCTTCAAGCGGCGGAGCATCCCAGTCCATCGGCTACAACGCATCCCCGGCGGCGACGGCCTACTCGCCAGCGTCGACCACGGACGATGCCGGCAACGCGTCGAGCCTGACGTATGACGGTGTCGGCAACCAGCTCACCAGCTCCAGCGGCTCCGGCGCGACCGCCGCGACGTCGACGCTGACATACACGGCGGGGCAGGTTGCCACCGCAACCGCTCCGGGTAACGGCACGAACAAGACCACCTACGCCTACACGAACAAGCAACTCACCGGGGTCACCCCTGTCACGATCACTCCGACCAGCGGCTCGGCCGCGCTCGGGGCACGTGCCTACTCCTACGACACGTTCGGCCGGATCTCGTCCGCGTCCGACGGTGCCGGCCGCACCACCTCGTACACGTACGACGGCGACGACCGCGTCCTGACGACGTCGTTCTCGGACTCCACCCCGACCGTGACCAACACGTACGACGCTGCGGGGCATCTGCTGACCCAGGTGTCGGGATCGGGGACGGTGACGAACACCTACGACGAGCTCGGCAACCTCCTCACCACCGGGAACACGGCGAACCCCTCGGGAATCAGTACCAGCACCTACGGGTACGACAAGGCCGGGAACCAGACCTCGTACACGGACCAGGACGGCACCGTCACCTCCGCGTACGACGACTCCGGCGTGCTGACCTCCACCACGACGCCGGCACCGGACAAGCCGTCCCAGACAACCAACTTCATCACCGACGGCAACGGCCGCCGCACCGACACCTACGTCGACTCGAACACCGACAACAGCAGCTGGGCCAGCCACACCCGCACCGACTACGACACCAGCGGCCGCATCCAGGAGATCCAGGGCTGGCTCGGACAGAGCCGCTACTACGACCTCTACTACTGCTACAACGCCGGCAGCACCTCACCCAACTGCGGCACCACACCCACGAACGACCGCTCCAAGATCCAGTGGGTAACCGACAACGTCTCCGGACAGAGCACCGCCTACACCTACGACACCCGCGGCCGGATCACGAAGAGCGTCACCACGGGTACCGGAGCAGCAACCCCTGGCACGTGGGACTTCGGCTACGACATCCGCGGCAACCGCACCAGCGCCAAGTTCACCAAGGGCAACGGCGACGTCACCACCAACCAGACGCTCACCTACAACGCCGCGAACCAGATCACCACCGCCGGGTACGCATACGACGGCGCCGGCAACCTCACCGCCGCCCCGACCGCCACGTTCACCTACAACGGCGCCGAGCAGATGACGAAGGCGGTGCAGAACGGATCGACCGTCACCAACTACACCTACGCCGGCGCCGACCAGAAGTCGCTGCTGTCGCTCTCGACCCCTGGTGGGGACACCCGGACGTACCAGTATGGACGAGCCGACCAGAACGGGAACCCGACACTGACCAGCGTCACCCGTAACGGCAATCGCGCCAACATCGTCAACGACGCCAAGACCGGACAACCGATCGCTTTGTCCAGCCCATCCGGAGTGCTCGGCCAGTACCAATACGACGGCTCCGGCAACATCTGGGGCACCCTCGTCGACAACCCGGCAGCGTTCGACAAGAGCTACGACCCCTACGGCACCGACACCATCGCCTACGACGGCGGTGGCGACGGACTCCCCTCCAACCCCTTCGGCTTCAAGGCCGGGACCGAGGACACCCACACCGGGCTCGTGAAGTTCGGGCTCCGCTGGTACAACCCCTACCTCGGCTCCTGGACGCAGCAGGACACCCTCGACAGCCCCCTCGACCCCAGCAACGGCAACCGCTACGCGTACGCAGCAGGAGACCCCATCAACGGAAGTGACCCTACGGGTCAGATCGGGAAGGCCGCTGCCTGTAGCGGGCTGGGCTGGATCGAAGCGATCTATTCCTTTGTTGGAGGGGTGGGCGCTGTCGCCGCCGTTGTGGCGCCCCCGCCAGTCGACGCATTCGGTGCAGGCCTCGCGGCCGGGTCAGCGCTATCAGTAGGTTCCGCGGTACTAGGCAAGAAGATTATTAGCTGCTGAGAGGTCACCATGGATGTTATCGACGGTCTCATAGTTATATTTGCCCTAGTCGTTGCGATAACGGCTATTGTGGTAGTTCGCAACAAACGGTCTGCCGCAGCGCGGTCAGGCGCTCTCCACTTCTCCATCGGGCTGCTCCTGACAGCGGCAACAGGACTAGTTATTTGCGGCGTGATACTTGCCGCGACTAACGCGCGCTGACGTCCATCGCGTACCTGTCACGCGTTTTTCGCTATCACGTTCACGAAAGCGTTTTGGTGCTGGAGCTAGTTCCGAGTGAACAAAGAAGGCGCGCAGGGCAACTTGCCCTGCGCGCCTTCTCGCTGGCTTGACTAGACGAGGATCAGTTCCCGAACCTCCTTCCGGTCGGCGTCGACCGTCTGGACCTTTCTACCTTCGTGGACCTCGTCTTCGATGTACTTCGCGATTGGCAGCGGCAGGATTCATCCACGGAGGAGTTGGTGGGCTCATCGGAGGGTCAACTCCATCCCGCCCTGGTTGGTCAACGTCTTTGCAGTCGCGACCCTCAGTGTGACCGTCGTCTCGATCCTTCGTCGCAAGCGCTGACGGGCCATACGGGACGCGTTGCTGCGCCGTCCGCTTGCCGATCGGCTAACGAGGCGGGTCTAGCTAGTCACGCAGGTAGCCCGTGACTGGATCTACCTCAAGAAGGAAGCCGCGGATCTGTGAGATGACGTCTTCCTCTGTGAGCAGCGCCGCTAGCGCCGCTGAACGCTCCGCAACGCTGCCACCACCTGCCAGAGTCCCGCCGAACCCGTAGTTACGGTTCGGTCCGGACAACCACGTCAGCTGGTACGACGGGCCGTCGATCGTCAGGCGGAAAGACTCCCCGTCCACGACGAGTTCCCGCTCCGTTCTCGAGTTGTCCTTAGTCATCAGGGGATCCCTTCGCTCGAGCCTGAGGCTACGGCTTAGCGTCGCGGCGACGCGCGAGCTCGGCTTCCCCGCCCGGTCAACCATCGGCTACCGGACGGTGGCGCGGGCGCGAGAAGTAGCCGAAGGAAGCGGGCTGGACGAGGGATATCCTCGGCGGGTTGCGATCGATCGGAGCCTCGTGTTCACCTCTACCCCTCTCTATCTGGCGGTGATGAACCCTGGCGGGAGCATCCCGTTTCCAGTTTGGATCGTCATTGTCCTGGCGCTCGTGGCGGTAGGAGGTGTCCTCGCCTTCACACGAGGACGACGGAAGTGACGTCGATGGCCTGGCTCCAGCCGGCGCCATGCGAGGCAAATAGCTCCATGCTCACTCGAACCCCTGCCCGGGCGTGGCGAAGATCCCGAGGAGCACCCCGGTGGCGGCAAGCACCCATCCGCTGATGATGATCGGGAACCACGGGAGCTTTTTCCGGTAAAGCTTGCCTGTTCGGCGGTAGTCGACAAGGTAGTAAACGATGCCGCTCGCGAACGGCAGGGCGCCGATGATGAACAGGGTGATGGCGAGAGAGCGCATGCTCCCGATCCTGCCAACGCGGTCGGGTCTTCGCCGCTCGGGTCCGCGGCGTGGACAAGACATCGCGGCACGACTGTCTCATTAGCCGGTCACTCCGCGAACGCTGGCGGCGACGACCGCCAGCGGCTCGCCGAATGTCTCATTGACCGATCCCTGGCCTAAGGTGCCGCCGCTCAACCGAGGAATCGTCTGGGATTCGTCAGTGTCCGAGGCAGGTGGATCGAGCGCTCAGCCTGCGGTTGCGAGCTCGCGTGCTTCGGCAGGCAAGTACGCGAAGGACTGTGGCACCGCTGGCCGGGGCTCGAACTCACCAAGCGTGAGCGGAGTAGCGAAACGCTCAGCTGAGGCCACCACGATGGCGACTGCCGTCGGCGCGTTGCCGTAGTAGGCGAAGAACGCCTCTTCCTCGATCACGCCGAGGTGCCCGAACTGCTCCCAGATGCGAGCCGGGGTGTCGGTGACCATGTCACTAACGGTGAACTGTCCGATCACCTGACTGCTCGGGGCGGTCGCGTAGATGAGTACTGTGCGGATGTCGTCGGCCAGGCGTCGCTTGCGGAACTCGACCTGCTTGCGGCCGTCCACGATCGCTTCAGCCCATCGCTCGTGGATCGACATCAGGGCTACGCGCTCAGCTGGTTTTGCACCCATTCGATCCCTCCCGGATCCCGTACACGCACGACCGACTGCGGCCAGGACGTTACGACCTTACGTTCCACCAACTCTGTCAACGACCAAGGGGGCTCGATGAAGCGGTCGTGTCGAAACAGAATCGTCAGGACTGCCTTGCCATCCTGATGCATCCCGGCGACATCGGACGCTGAGTAGACCGTCCGCTTGAACGACAGCTCGATCGTCTCCATCGGGTCCTCGGAACGATGGGAACGCTCAGCGACCCCGACAGCCACGATTGCGCCGTCGCCGCGCACTCCGCCCTGGCTGCGGTAGAACAGCAGCGTCGACCCTGCCGGGATCTCCTTCGTGGGACTACGGCAGAGGTACGCCTTCCTAATCGCGTTGCCATGCGCCTTCGGGGTGGTGAAGGTGTCGGCAAGCATCGTGGCGCCCGTGGTGCCGACTACGGTTGCGTCGGGGAACAGGTCTTCGTACCACTGCGGGGTGATCGGGATCACAAAGATCGGATTGCCGCGCTGAACCGCGGGCGGGCCGTATCGGATATGGAAGTCCAAGCCGGACAACGTCGACGATGGTGGAGGGTCAAGCTCTTTAAGCCAGACTTGCTCGTCTGGATCGCCGTCCTTCACGGTGACGTTCTGGAACCCGAAGTCCACAAGGAACTCAGTGAGTCGTTCCTGGCGGCTGTTAACTTCCACGAACATGACCCCAGGGCGACCGGGCTCCTCTGCGGCCCACCGGAGCACGGCCTTCAACAGTAGTTCGCCGTACCGCTTGCCTCCGGCGGTGTCGCCCACCTTGAAAGTGGCGAGCTTGATCGCCGGCGCGCCCCGGTGCAATGGGTGCTCGTCTCGCATCTTCACGATCGCGAGTGCCTCGTACTGTCCTCCTTCCCCACGGATAACCCAAGCTCGGCGGCTGGTGGCTTCCTTCTTCACCTTCGTGATCCAGGAGTCGAACTTGGGGTGGTAGTCCGAGCGCAGACTGTCGAAGATCGGCTCCGCGGTATCGAGCTCGTAGGTCTGCAGGCGCTCAACCATCGGAGGTGGGGTAGGAGCCTCGGGGTGCCAAGCGGCGAGCTGGGCAGCTGCTTCACCCGATCGCAGGACTCGGTGTCCGAAGCCGAGTCGGGCGGCTCGTTTTCGGAGCCTGGCATCGTTGGTCACGAGGAAGTGCACTGCTTCCGCGTGAAGCGCGGCGAGTATGCGCGCGTCGCGTTGGTCGTTCGGGCCAGGATCCGACGGGAAGACTTCCCATACCTCGGGCGGAACGGGGAGCTCGGCCAACGCTGGGTACTTCTCGTAGGCTGCGAGGTTCTGCGCTCGTTGCGTGGATTCGCGTGTCTGTTCGAGATCCTCGCGAGTGGCCGGATGTACGAAGACGTGATGACCGTGCTGTGCAGCGAGGCGAAGGAAACTGTTGACGCCCGGCTGAGCCTCCTCGAGGTGGCCGTCGTAAGGCTCAGCTGCGATCACGACGTTGGAGTCGATCAGGAACGACATGTCGGTCTGCATGTGCCCCCTTCGTCGGAATCTGAGCATCGCACAAAGCTGGTTCGTGATGTCCGTGCGTCGCCTGGCGATTCTTCGCCCCAGCCGCGGCGTGCCGCAAACGACCGTTTGTGGCACGCACGGGGGACCTGAGCCGACGAGAGCTCCTCGAGCGGCGAGTCGTGTAGCGATACTCAATGCCGGTATCTATGCGTCGTTAACGGCCATATGCAACGAGTTCCGCTACGTTCTCGACTATGGGTGAGCTTCTCGGGTACGCGCGAGTGTCGACGACCGATCAAGATGCGTCGCTGCAGCTCGACGCGTTGAACGCGGCTGGTTGCTACCGGGTGTGGGTTGACACGATGTCCGGGTCGCTCGAGCACCGTCCCGAGCTGACGAAGCTGCTCGACCAGCTTCGCCCGGGCGACACACTGGTTGTCTGGCGTCTCGATCGTCTGGGCCGCTCGATCCGGCATCTCATTGATCAGCTACAGGCGTTGGGGGAGCGGGGCGTCGGCTTCCGGTCACTGCAGGAGACCATCGACACCACCTCGCCTGGCGGCCGGCTCGTGTTCCACGTCTTCGCGGCGTTAGCCGAGTTCGAACGGGACCTGATCCGCGAGCGCACCCACGCCGGCCTCGCGGCCGCGCGAGCACGCGGACGGACCGGCGGTCGACCCCCGCGGCTCTCGGCAGATCAGGTGCGAACTGCACGACGGCTCTACGAGCAGCAGGACATGACCGTCGCCCAGATCGGTGACGTCCTCGGGGTCAGTCGCACGACCGTATACCGGGCGCTCCGACGCGAAAGTGAACCTGTTGCTGGACGGCGCGGCAAGACGTCCGGTTGACGACCGGCGGTTTCAAGGGGTCGTTGCAACGGGTGGTTGTGTCGGGTCCGACAGTAGCTGTTCAAATGCCTCGGCTGGCGTGCGGTAGTCGAGGGTCTTGCGAGGCCGTCCGTTGAGTTCGGCGGCGACT
>NZ_CAJCKG010000045.1:0-20569 GCF_903970945.1 Curtobacterium sp. ME26 | reverse complement strand
GCGGGGTCTGAGATTGTGTGGGACGATGTGTACTTTACTATTATCTGGTAACGGGCATCCGGTACTGCCGGTCTACCCGGCTCTGAGCTCTCGTTCCCGACACGACGCTCGTCCGATCGTGTCGCCACGGGCCTCCCGTCCGTCGTGTGGTCCGGTACCGGACCGACCGCTACAGCCCGACGGGGCTGCCGTCCTGCACGATGATGCCGTCGGTGATCGCACGCTTCCGCAGCGCGACCTTCGTGCCGACGTCGAAGCCGGCGACGCGGTACTTCTCGCGGATGCGCTTGAGGTAGCTCTTGGCGGTCTCCTCGGAGATGCCGAGCTGGTAGGCGACGCTCTTCACGGGCTCGCCACCGCCGTAGAGCGCCATCACGCGACGCTCCTGCGCGCTGAGCTTCGGGACACCGCCGACGTCGCCGCTGTTGATCGCCAGGTCGAGCTCCGCGGACACGTACTGCTCGCCGCGCTGGGCGGCACGGATCGCCTCGACGATCATGTCGGCGTCCTCGCTCTTGACGAGGTAGCCGAGGGCACCGGAGGCCAGGGCCTCACGGACGACGTTCGGCTCCGAGTACGTGCTCATGACGACGGTCTTGACGCCGGCCGTCTTCAACGTCGAGATCTTCAGCGAGACCGGGATCGAGTCCTTGAGGTCGAGGTCGAGCAGGACCACGTCGACCGGGAACGCGGGGCTCGTGAGGAGCTCCGGCCAGGTGGTCACCGCGGCGACGAGCGTGATGTCGTCCGCGGCGCTGCGGATCCACTCGGTCAGCGCGCCGAGCAGCATCCGGTGGTCGTCGACGAGTGCGAGTCGGATCGGTTCCTCTGGAGTCGCCATCAGGCGTCCTTTCTCGAAGGAGGTGCGGGGCCGATCCTAGGTGGACGGGCCGTTCTGGTCGGGCAGGTGGAGCGGGTGTCCGGCAGATCGGGCCCGGCCGGGCGGTGGTGCGGGTCGTGCGGTGTGACTGGTCGTGCGGCGGTGCCGGTCGTGCTGGTGCTGGTCGTGCTGGTGGGGTGCCGTCGCGGGTCGCGGGTCTCGCTACATCGTCGGGTGTCGGTCGACGACGCAGTGGGACACGATGTGGAGGACCCCGTCGCGGACGGAGTCCGTGTACGGGCCGACGCGCTGCAGGGCACTCCACGCCGTCGGTCCGAGTCGGCGGCGGGGGACCCCGCGGGACTCGAACACGATCGGCACGTCCATCCGCTCGTCGGAGACCGGGTGGCCGTCCGAGCCGATGGGCCCGAGCGTCACGGAGACGACCGGGGAGCCGGGGTGGTTCGGACGGCCGTCCCCGACCATCTGCCAGAGCGCCTGCAGCAGCCCGTCGCGCTGCGCGGGGGTCAGGTGCCCGGCGAGCGACTGCGGGTCGGCGACGCTGACGGAGCGTCCCAGGTGGTCGGACTCGGTGATCGCGTGGTACAGCCAGGTCTCCCGGCGCCCCTCGATGAGGTGCAGCCGGAGCTCGGTGGCCAGGGATGCGGCGACCGACGCGGAGGCGTCCGAGAGCGGCAGTGGGTCGGACCCGTTCGCGACGGCGTCGAGGAGCTTCTCCGCGGCCAGGTCGAGGCGGGCCAGTTCGTCCGAGGCGAGCATGCCGACCGCGAACTGCGGCGCCTGCACGTTGCTCTGCACGAGCACCCGGTCGAGTTCGCGCTGGACGAGCTGGCGGAACCGGTGCACGACGTAGAGCGCGAGCGACGGGGGGACGACCACCAGGGCGAGCAGGGACACGATCCCGGGCAGCGTGTCCGACGTGATCGGGGTGGAGAGGACGGCGACGACGGCGAAGGCGATGCCGAGTACGGCGATCGCGGCCGCGACCTCGCGGGCGGGACGCAGCGCCGCGACCGGGAGCAGTGCGAAGCCCGCGGCGACGGCCGCGCTGACCGAGTGGGCGATGTCGTGCTCGGGGAAGATCCCGATGAAGTCGAGCGTCACGACACAGGCGAGCACGGCGCAGATCAGGCCGAACGCGGTGCCGGTCAGGCGTTCGCCGTAGGTCATCAGGCTCAGCCCGACGCCGACCGCGGCGACCAGGTAGAGGGCCCACGCCGCGGCGGGGAGCCAGGGGTTCGCGTACTCGGGCAGTCGGGCGACGAAGAACACCAGTCCCGCGACGGCCTCGATCGCGGCGAGGACCGCCGCGCCGAGCCCGAGGTAGCCGGCGCCGAGCGAGGCGCCCGGCTTCGCGGCCTGCCGCAGCGACCGCGCGCCCGTCGAGGTCGAGGGGAGTCCGCGGGCCTGACGCCGCTCGCTCCCGCGGTAGCGCTCGCGGGCCTCGCGCCGGGTCCGTGGTGCCTGCTGCACGGTGTCGCCGGGCAGTCCGCGGCTGATGGTGTCCTCGGGGACGCGGGTCATCGGGGTGCCTCCAGGACGACGGTGGTGCCCGATCCCGGGGCGGAGAACAGCTTGGCGTCGCCGCCGACCTCGCGGAGCCGGCTGACCACGCTCTCCTTGAAGCCGAGGCGTTCCGCGCTGACCGCGTCGAGGTCGAAGCCGACGCCGGAGTCCGTCACCATCGCGCGGACGGTCTCCTGGTCGTGCACGATCGTGACGTGCGCCTCGCCGACGCCGGCGTGCCGACGGACGTTCTCCAGGCACTCGCCGAGCGCGAGGAGGAACGCGTCGAGCACGTGCGACGGGAGCAGGACCTGGCCGGTGCCGTGCCAGCTGACCTCGAGCCCCATCCGGCCGAAGCGCTGCTTCACCGACTCGAGGGTCTGTCCGAGGGGGGACTCCTCCTCGCGGGTGAGGGAGTAGTCGCCGGACTGCTGGGGCTGCGGGGTCGCGCCGAGGCGGAGGTGTCGGAGCAGCCTGGCGTCCTCGGCGGCCTGCTCCCGCATGGCCTGCTCGGAGACGCCGACGCCCGAGTGCGCGAGGAGCGTGAGCGTCGCGAGCACGGTGTCGTGGAGGAGGCGTGCGCCCTGCCGGCGCTGTGCCTCGGTCTCGCTGGCCTGGCGTTCGGCGCGGTGGGCGGTGCCGATGCTCATGATGCGCCGGGCGACCCGGGGGATGCTCCGGGCGATCCACACCGACACGACCGCGACGAGCACCCAGCCGAGCACGACCCCGCCGGTCGCACCGGACAGGGGGCCGCCGGACGCCCACGCGACCACGCCGACCGCCGCGACGCCCGCGACGATCGTCATCGCGAGACCGACCGGGGTGCCCCGCTGCGCCATGAGCGGTGCGGACAGCGAACCGGCGGCGAGCGGCACGACGGCACTGGCCACGACGGTCCGCACGTCCGGGTCGGCACCGACGAGCAGGAGCGCGAGGGCGCCCAGCCCGGCGGCGAGCGCGAGGGCGGTCCACCAGACGGATCCGTTCGTGCCGAACACGAGGAGGGCCGCGATGAGGACCGCGACGCAGGCGAGGCCGCCGAGGAGCGGCACGAGGGGGACGGCCAGCGAACTGACGATCCCGACGACGGAGACCAGGGCACACGTGACGCCGACGACACGGGTGGTGGACCGCAGCAAGCGGTCGCGTTCCTGTGCGATGAAGTCCATCGATGTCCTGGTTGGTGACGTCAAGCGGATGTGGAGCGGGTGTTCGGCGGGAAACCGAGCCCCCTTCAGGGGCCTCCGACGACATCATTCCACGAGGGGCACCCGTTGAGGGGTGTTCGGCGCGCTGCGGGATTCGGATGGCTGCGGGATCGTTACCGGGCGGAACCGCCTGCGGCTCAGTCCAGGAGCCGCCGGAGGTGCGCCCCCACCGCCTCGTGCTCGATGAGGAACCCGTCGTGCCCGAACTCGCTCTCGAGCACCGCGGCGCGGTCGCCGTCGAGCGTGTCCGGGACGCCGGCCGCGATCCGGTGCTGGTCCTCGAGCGGGAACAGCCGGTCGCTCGACACCCCGAGCACCAGGGTCCGCGCCGTCACCCGACCGAGTGCCGCCGCGACCCCGCCCCGCCCGGCGCCGACGTCGTGCGAGTCCATCGCGTGGGTGAGGGCGACGTACGACGCGGCGTCGAACCGTCGAGTGAACCGGTTGCCGTGGAAGTCGAGGTAGCTCTCCACCGAGAATCGTCCGTCGTCGCCGAGCGGGGAGACGTCGCTCTGCCACGACCGCGCGAAGCGTCCGTTCAGCTCGTCCGGCGCCCGGTAGGTCATGAGCGCCATCCGTCGCGCGAGGGACAGCCCGCGGTGCGGACCCTCGCCCGCGTCGGCCTCGTGGTGGTCACCGCCGTTGTAGGCGGGATCGGTCTGGATCGCCGCGCGCTGGAGCGAGTTCGCCGCGATCTGGTCGGCCGTCGTCTGCGCGGTCGTCGCGAGGACGGCGAGCCGCTGCACGCGCGACGGGTGCGTGACGGCGAACTCGAGGGCGTGCATGCCGCCCATCGAGCCGCCGACCACCGCCGCGAACACGTCGATGTCGAGGAGGTCGGCCAGCTGCGCCTGCACGGCGACCTGGTCGCGCACGGTGACGAACGGGAACCGCGAGCCCCACTCGACGCCGTCCGGCGCCACGGACGAGGGGCCGGTCGTGCCCTGGCAGCCGCCGAGCACGTTCGGTGCGACGACGAACCACCGGTCGGTGTCGATCGCGCGCCCCGGCCCGACGACGTCCCCCCACCACCCGGCGGTGCGGTGCCCGGGTCCGGGCGGGCCGGCGACGTGGGAGTCGCCGGTCATCGCGTGGAGGACGAGGACCGCGTTGTCCCGCGCTGCGTTCAGCTCGCCCCAGGTCTCGTACGCCACCCGGACCGAGGGGATGCGGCCGCCGCGCACCCACTGCTCGCCGAGCGAGGCGAACCGCCGCGAGCCGGGGTGGTCGCCGGGGCGCCAGGCGCCGGTGGCGGGCGGCTTGCCGAGCGTCCCGAGCTCGGATCCGGGCACGAGGGTGGACGGGACCGAGTCCTCGGGGATCGTCTGCCAGTCCATCGCGTCCAGTCTGCCGGGAGGCGCGCCCCACCTCCGCCGTGTTACGTCACCCCTGCTCCGCCCGGCCGGGGCGTCAGGCGCGCTGGCCCTCCTGCGAGACGGCCCGCGCCGCAGCGAGCCCCGCCTCGAGGTCGGCACGCAGGTCCTCGACGTTCTCGATGCCGACCGACAGCCGCACGAGCCCAGGGGTGACCCCCGTGGTCAACTGCTGCTCGGGCGTCAGCTGCGAGTGGGTCGTCGACGCTGGGTGGATCACGAGCGAGCGCACGTCGCCGATGTTCGCCAGGTGCGAGAACAGCCGCAGCTCGTCGACGAACGCCCGCCCGGCGGACACGCCGCCCTTCAGCTCGAAGGACAGGACCGCACCGACGCCCCGGGGGGCGTACTTCGTCGCCGCGGCGTACCAGGGCGAGGTGGGCAGGCCCGCGTAGGACACCGACGCGACGTCCGGGTGCCGGTCGAGCCACTCGGCGATCTCCTGCGCGTTCGACACGTGCCGCTCGATGCGCAGCGACAGCGTCTCGATGCCCTGCAGCAGTGCGAAGGCGGTGTCCGGCGAGTTCGACGCGCCGAGGTCGCGGAGCAGCTGCACCCGGGCCTTCACGACGTAGGCGAGCTCGTTGCCGACGGCCTGCGCGAACACGGCACCGTGGTACGAGGGGTCGGGGGAGTTGAACTCCGGGAACCGCTCGGCGTGCTCCGACCAGGCGAAGCGGCCGCCGTCGACGATGACGCCGCCGATCTCCGTGCCGTGACCGCCGAGGAACTTCGTCGCCGAGTGCACGACGATGTCGGCCCCGTGCTCGAAGGGCCGGATGAGGTACGGCGTCGCGATCGTGTTGTCGACGATGAGCGGCAGCCCGGACTCGTGCGCGACGCTGCTGACGCCGGCGATGTCGAGGACGTTGATGCGCGGGTTGCCGATCGTCTCCGCGAAGAACAGCTTCGTGTTCGGTCGGACGGCGCGGCGCCACTCCTCGAGGTCGTCCTGGTCCTCGACGAACGTCGTCTCGATGCCGAGCTTCGCGAGCGTGTACTTGAACAGGTTGTACGTGCCGCCGTAGATCGACGACGAGGACACGATGTGGTCGCCGGCACCCGCGATGTTGAGCACTGCGTAGGTCTCCGCGGCCTGGCCGCTCGACACCAGGAGCGCGCCCGTGCCGCCCTCGAGCGCGGCGATCCGCTGCTCGACGACGTCGTTCGTCGGGTTCATGATCCGCGAGTAGATGTTGCCCGGCCGCGCCAGCGCGAAGAGGTCGCGGGCGTGGTCCGAGTCCTCGAACACGTACGAGGTCGTCTTGTAGATCGGGGTCGCCCGCGCGCCCGTCGTCGGGTCGGGCTGCGCGCCGGCGTGGACCTGCGTCGTCTCGAACCGCCAGGCGGCGGCGTCGTTCGTGCTCATCGGTGCTCCTGTCGGGTCCTGGCGGTCGTCGGGTCGCGGGCGCCGGCCGGGAGGCCCGGTGCGGCGCTGCGACGTCCGTCACGGTACGCAGGTGGCCGGCCGGGCACCAGCGCGCCCGCCGCACGACGTAACGCGCGCGCCGGACGTGGGCCGCGCCTCCCGTCCTGATCAGCGGCCGGCGACGTCCCGGCGGAACAGCCAGTCGACCTTCGGCTCGAGCAGCCACCGCATCCCGCGCCGCACGAACGGCTGCGCCAGGAACAGGCTGACCGCGCAGGCGACCGCGACCATGAGGAGCACGTACGGCCAGGCGGAGTGCTCGCCGGCCAGGATCCCGGACTCGCGGATCGGGTAGAGCACGAACGTGTGGAGCAGGTAGACGGACATCGTCGCGGCGCCGAAGCGGGTGATCCAGACCGTCCGGCGGGGGACCAGGAGCAGGAACGACGCGGTCAGCAGGGTCGCGAGCAGCACCAGGCCGAGCCGCACGCCACCCGCCCACCAGGCGTCCTCGCCCAGGCCCGAGTACGAGTCGTCGTAGAAGAACCAGTGGTGCAGGTCGAAGTCCGCGAACTGCGGGATGAAGAGCAGGCACGCCGCGGCCCACGCGGCGAAGACCGTCGCGGCCGCGACGCGGACCCGCACGACGGTGCGCCGCGGGGCCTCGTACCAGCGGTCGAACACGCCCCACTCCTTGACCTG
This sequence comes from Curtobacterium sp. ME26, assembly GCF_903970945.1. Lineage (NCBI taxonomy): Bacteria > Bacillati > Actinomycetota > Actinomycetes > Micrococcales > Microbacteriaceae > Curtobacterium > Curtobacterium sp. ME26. Next base: position 13,567 of record NZ_CAJCKG010000045.1, on the reverse strand, counting down.
CCAGCCGAGCAGGAAGAACGGCAGCAGGCTGATCGCGCGACCGAGCGAGAACGTCGAGTCGACGTTGTCGAGGTACCCGACGCCCACGCTCAGCGCCAGGGCCCAGACGAGCGGCCACCGCAGGATCGCCAGGTACGGCAGGATCAGCCGGAAGATCCCGAGCGCGAGCAGGAACCACAGCGTCCAGGTCGGCTTCGTCGGGTTGAACTCCTTGCCGCCCTCGACCACGGCCTGCACCACGGTCCAGATCGTCTGCATGACGATGTACGGCACGACGATGTCCGTGAAGGTCCGACGCATCCGGGCGGCGGTGGGCGTGGCTGCGGACGAGAAGTACCCGCTGATCACGCCGAACGCCGGCATGTGGAAGGCGTAGATGAACGTGTAGAGCGCCAGGGCGTGCTCGCTGCCGGCCGTCTGCCGTTGGATCGCGTGCCCGACGACGACCAGGGTGACCGCGACGAAGCGCGCCGTGTCCCACATCGGGATGCGGCGGGGCGCGCGGCCGGGCTCGAGCGGCGTCGCCGGGGCCGCGGGCGCTGGGGGAGCGGCGTCCGTCGTCATGGTCGGTCACGGTACCGGACGGCCCGCCCGGCGGGCCGCGCCGGGCCCGCGCGCTCGCCGGACCGGGCCGGGGCCCGCCCGCTCGCCGGATCGGTACGGTGGGAGGCCGACCCCCTGGAGGACCCATGCCGTCTCGTCCCGACACCACCGAGCGCCTCGCCGTCGTCACCGGCGCGAGCTCCGGCATCGGCGCCGCCACCGTCCGGCTGTTCCGCGCGCACGGCTGGCAGGTGCTCGCCGTCGCCCGTCGGCTGGAGAAGCTCGAGGCGCTCGCCGCGGAGACCGGTGCCCAGGTGCTGGTGGCCGACGTGACCGACGCCGACGCGGTCGCGGCGCTCGCCGAGCGGGTCGACGGGCTCGGCGGCGCCGACGTCCTCGTCAACAACGCCGGTGGCGCACTCGGCTCGGCGAGCGTGGAGGAGTCCGACGTCGACGACTGGCGCGCGATGTTCGAGGTGAACGTCATCGGTACCAAGCGCGTCACCGCCGCGCTCCTGCCGCAGCTCCGCCGTCGTGCGACGACCGCGGGTGTGGCCGACGTCGTCACCGTGACGAGCACCGCCGGGCACGTGGCCTACGAGAACGGCGGCGGGTACAACGCCGCGAAGTTCGCCGAGCACGCGCTGGTCGCCGCCCTCCGGCTCGAGCTGAACGGTGAGCCGCTCCGCGTGGTGGAGATCGCCCCGGGCCTGGTGAAGACCGACGAGTTCGCCCTCACGCGCTTCCGCGGGGACCGGGAGAAGGCCGCCGCCGTCTACGCCGACGTGCCGGAGCCGCTGGTGGCCGACGACGTCGCCGCGGCGATCGTGCACGCCGTCGAGCTGCCGGCGCACGTCAACCTCGACCTGGTCACCGTGCGGCCCGTCGCCCAGTCCGCCCAGCACAAGCTCGCGCGCGGACCGCTCACCCCGCGCAGCTGAGCGCGGCCGCCCGGCACCGCGGCACCGGTCGGTGCAACGGCCGCTGCCGGTGCGCGGGTCGAACGAGCGCGGGCGTCCCGGCACGCGCGGCGGTGGTGCACGGGTCGCGGCGGCGGGGTCCCTGCCGGTACCGTGGGCGGATGCCGATCAGCAGCGAACCCGGGTCAGCCGCACAGGCTCCCTCGACCGTGACCGTGACGAGCGGGCCCGAGGTGCTCGGTTGGCTGGAGTTCGGCGACGCCGCTCGGCTGCTCGCCAAGGACGTCCTGTCGTCCGGCTTCGAGCCCGAGGTCGTCGTGGCGGTGGCCCGCGGCGGGCTGATCATCGCCGGCGCGGTCGCGTACGCGCTCGGCACCAAGGAGTGCGGCTCGATCAACGTCGAGTTCTACACGGACGTCGAGCAGCGCCTCGAGGAGCCCGTCATCCTGTCGCCCGCGCTCGACGCCCCGAGCCTCGCCGGCAAGCGCGTCCTGGTCGTCGACGACGTGTCCGACTCGGGCCGCACGCTGCGCCTGGTCGTCGACATCATCCGCAACGCCGGAGCCGACGTCCGGAGCGCCTGCCTCTACTCGAAGCCCGGCACCGTGCTCGAGCCCGACCACGTCTGGCGCCGTGTCGACGGGTGGATCACCTTCCCGTGGAGCGCCCTCGCACCGGTGACGGCCGAGTCGTGAGCATCCACCTCGTCGGCGGCGGGCCCCTCGTCGCCGCGGACGTCGCCGCGCCGTTCCTCGCCGAGGCCACCGCCCGTTCCGCCGCGGTCGGGCGGAGCGTGCCCCGCATCGCCCTGCTCTCCGTGGCTGGCGCCTCCGGTGCCTCGCCGTCGTCGACAGCGGACATCGCCGAGGCCCTCGGCGGCGCTCGACAGGCCGAGGTCCTGGTGACCGAGGTCGCCCCGGGCGAGGTCTTCGCCACGACCGTCCTGAGCGACGTCGACGCACTCGTGGTGGGCGGCGGCGTCACCCCGCACTACCTCGAGGCGATCCAGCCGCTCGTCGACCAGATCCGGCTGCTCGTCTCCGACGGCCTGCCGTACCTCGGCTACTCGGCGGGCGCGATGGTCGCCGCCGACCGTGCCCTGGTGGGCGGCTGGCGCATCGGTGGCGTCGAGGTCTGCCCCGAGCATTCCTCCGAGGGTCTCGACGAGGTCGAGCTGCGCGAGGGCCTCGGGCTCGTCGACCTGACCATCGACGTGCACGCCGTGCAGGCCGGCACGCTCGCCCGGCTGATCGCGGCGGCCGAGGCCGAGTTCGTGACCGCCGGGCTCGCCGTCGACGAGGACACCGCGCTGGTCGTCGGCGAGGGCGCACTCGAGGTCCGCGGCACCGGCAGCGTCTGGCGCGTCGTGGCCGGCGACGAGACCGTCTCCGTCGCCACCATGGGCGCCTAGGCGCGTGCGACCCCGTCCGCTCGCCGAGCTCGTCGACCCCGGCTGGGCCGAGGCGCTCGCGCCCGTCGAGGACGACGTCCACCGCATGGGCGACTGGCTCCGCGACGAGGTCGCCGCCGGTCGGCACTACCTGCCCTCGGGGGAGAACGTGCTCCGCGCGTTCACGCAGCCGTTCGCCGACGTGAAGGTCCTCGTCGTCGGGCAGGACCCGTACCCGACGCCCGGCAACCCGATCGGGCTCTCCTTCGCGGTCGACCCGCACGTCCGACCGGTGCCCCGCAGCCTGGCGAACATCTACCGGGAGCTGCACGACGACCTCGGCGTGACGCCCCCGGAGCACGGTGATCTCCGAGCATGGTCCGAGCAGGGCGTGCTGCTGCTCAACCGGGTGCTTACCGTGGAGGCCGGGGCCGCCGGCAGCCACCGCGGCAAGGGGTGGGAAGCGGTCACCGACCAGGCCGTCCGCGCGCTCGTCGCCCGTGGCACCCCGCTCGTCGCCGTGCTCTGGGGCGCGCAGGCCGCCTCGGTCCGGCCGCTCCTCGGTGACACCCCCGTGGTGGCGTCCGCGCACCCGTCGCCCCTGAGTGCGTCGCGCGGGTTCTTCGGCAGCAAGCCGTTCTCGCAGGTCGACGCGCTGCTCCGTGCGCAGGGTGCCGAGCCCGTCGACTGGACGCTGCCCGCCTGACCGCGGTGCCGTCGGGGTGGTGGACAGTAGGCTCGGTCCCGTGCTCGAGGAGGAATACCAGCGCCGGCGTGTCCTGCCCCGCCACCTGCGTGCGCCCGTGGCCGCCGAGGCGGCGTTCACGTACACGATCCGTGCCGCCGAACCGCGGGACCTGCCCGACGTCCGCGAGATCCACACGCACTACGTCCGGAACTCGTCGGTGACCTTCGACCCGTCCGCCTTCACCTTCGCCCGGTGGAAGCAGCGCTACGACGAGGTCCGTCGCCGAGGCCTGCCGTTCCTCGTCGCCGAGAACCCCTCGGGCCAGATCCTCGGCTACGCGCTCGTCGACCCGTGGAACCCCCGCGACCGGTCGAACCACGTGGTCGAGGACTCGATCTACCTCGGTGCCGCCTCCGGTGGCAAGGGGCTCGGCCGGGCGCTCATGGAGGCGCTGCTCGACGAGTGCCGCGCCGCCGGCGTCCGGGAGGTCATCGCCGTCATCGCCGACCGCCAGGCCGAGGCCTCGATCCGCCTGCACGAGCGGCTCGGCTTCGAGGAGGTCGGCCGCATGGGGAAGGTCGGCTTCAAGTACGACCGCTGGCTCGGCACCGTGACGATGCGGCTCCGTCTGCGCGGGCCGCGGCTCTTCCGCTCCCGGCGCTGACGCCGGGAGCGGCGCGGGACGCCGCCGTCGCCGCGAGACGCCGCCGAGCGCGGCGAGACGCCGCCAGGCGTGCGGCGTCTCGGCTCCCTGGACGGCGTCTCGCGTCGACGCCACCGCCTCGCGTCGTGACCCACGGGCGGACGGGAGGCGCGGGGCCGGGGCCACCACGCGCCTCCCGTCCGCCCGTTCCTTCCCATCTTGCGTGCGGTGGCTGGTGGGATCGGGCGTGCCTGGTCGATCGGAACGACCAGGTGCTCCCGGAACGACCCGGTACGCCCGGAACGACCCGGCACCCGGTCCGCGCAGCACGATCCGGCACGGGAGGTGCGGGGCCGGGGCCGCCACGCGCCTCCCGTCCGCCCGTTCCTTCCCATCACGCGTGCTCTGGCTGGTGGGATCGAGCATGCCTGGTCGATCGGAACGACCAGGTACTCCCGGAACGACCAGGTACTCCCGGAACGACCGGGTACGCCCGAAACGACCCGCGGGCGGCGGGCCGTCGCCGGCGGACCGGGTCAGGACCCGGGCGCCTCGGCGATGAACTCGTCGCGCGTGACGCGCAGCAGCGCCGTGGCGGCCGTGCCCGCCGCCGCGGCGTCCCCGGCGACGACCGCGAGCGCCACCGCCTCGTGCCGGACCGCCGCGTCGAGCGTCCAGCGCGTGATCGTGTCCCGCGACTCCGAGGTGCGGGTGCGCAGGAGCGCCTCGACGGTGCCGGCGAAGTGGGCGAAGACGGTGTTGCCCGACCCGGTGAGGAGCGCACGGTGGAAGCGGACGTCCGCCTCCAGGTAGGCGCGACTGTCCTCGCGCGCGCAGGCGTCCAGCATGGCGCGGGCTGCCTCGAGCACGGCGGCGCCGGCGGCGGGTCCGCCCCGCACCTCGGCCGCGAGGGCCGCTGCCACGGGTTCGACGCCGAGCCGCAGTTCCAGGAGTTCCCGCTGCTGCACGAAGTACGCCGGCGACGCGCCGCGCCACCGGATGACCGTCGGCGCGAGGAGCTCCCACGAGGTCGTCGGGAGGACCTGGGTTCCGACGCGCTGCCGTGGCTCGACGAGCCCGAGCGACTGCAGGACGCGCAGGGCCTCGCGGACGACCGACCGCGACACGCCGAACTCGGACGCGACCAGCTCCGGCCGGACGACCGCCCCCGGGGCGAGGACCCCGTCGACGATGCGCTGCCCGAGGGTCTCGAGCACGTGGGCGTGGAGCCCGCGGGCGGTGGTCATCGTTCCTCCGGTTGTGCGGTGCAGGACGTCGGACGCGCCGGTGTGACGCGCTCTCCATCGAAGCGGCAGACTGCGCCGCAGGGCGGGTGCCGCGCGGCGCATGGCAGTAGAGTCTGATTTGTCAGATTATTCGGGACGGGCGTTGCACGCGACCGCCCGGGCCTCACGACACCCACACGAAGGCGACGGAGCCGCGAAGCGGCGGCTCCAGGAAGGGGCACCGATGCCTCACGCACCCACCGGAGGAACCGCGCCGGTCGACACGTTGCACGGGCTGACCGTCCTGGCCGCCGAGGGCGGCGGCACGCAGACCGTCGACCCCTCCGGTCCGATCGGACAGCTGATCACCGCGGCGCTGCTCGGCATCGTGGTGATCATCGTGCTCATCACCTGGCTCAAGGTGCACCCGTTCGTCGCGCTGACGATCGGTGCGCTCGGCGTCGGCATCGGGGCCGGTCTCGCCCCCGACAAGGCGGTCACGAGCTTCGGTACGGGGTTCGGTGCCACGATGACGAGCGTCGGCATCCTGGTCGGCCTCGGCTCCATGTTCGGTCGGATGCTCGTCGACTCGGGTGCCGCGGACCGGGTCGTCGACACCCTCGTGCGGCGCTCGTCGAAGGCCGCGCTGCCGTGGACGATGGCGCTCATCGGCGCACTGATCGGCCTGCCGATGTTCTTCGAGGTCGGCCTCGTGCTCCTCATCCCGATCATCGTGCTCGTCGCCAAGCGCAGCGACGTCCCGATCATGAAGATCGCGGTGCCCGCCCTCGTCGGCCTGTCCACGATGCACGCGTTCGTCCCGCCGCACCCCGGCCCGCTCGTCGCGGTGTCGACCGTCGGCGCGAACCTCGGCACGACCCTCGCGTTCGGCATCGTCCTGGCGATCCCGGTCATCGTGCTGGCCGGCCCGGTCTTCGCCCGGTTCGCCGCACGGTGGGTCGACATCCCCGCCCCGGACATGTTCGGGTCGCGCGGGTCCGGGTCGTCCGACCCCGCGCACGCCGGCCGGGAGGCACGCCGCGGCCCCGCCACGCAGGACACCGCGTCGCTGCCGAACGGCAAGAGCGACTTCACCCGCGTGATCAGCGAACCGCGCAGCCCGTCGTTCGCGGTCGCGCTCGTCGGCATCCTGCTGCCCGTCGTCCTCATGCTCGCCCAGGCCGTCCGTGAGGCGACCGCTCCCGACGCCGCCGGTGCGTGGGTCTCGCTCCTCGACTTCCTCGGCAGCCCGATCATCGCGATCGGCATCGCGACCGTCTTCGCGATGGTGTTCTTCGCGATCGGGGGCGGCATGGGCCGGAGCGCGGTCGCGAAGTCGCTCGAGGACGCCCTGCCCCCGGTCGCCGGGGTCCTGCTCATCGTCGGCGCAGGCGGCGGGTTCAAGCAGGTCCTCATCGACACCGGCATCGGCGGCGTGATCGCCGACGCCGTGCAGGAGTCGGGCATCTCGGTGCTGCTCGTCGCCTGGGTGGTGTCCGCGCTCGTGCGCGTCGCGACCGGCTCGGCGACCGTCACGACCGTGACGGCGGCGGGGATCATGGCCCCGATCGCCGCAGACCTGTCGACGCCGGAGACCTCGCTCCTGGTGCTCGCGATCGGTGCGGGCTCGGTCTTCCTGTCGCACGTCAACGACGCCGGGTTCTGGCTCGTCAAGGGCTACCTCGGCACCACCGTCGGCCAGACGTTCAAGACGTGGACGGTGCTCGAGTGCCTCATCTCGGTCATCGGCCTGGTGGGCGTGCTCATCGCCGGGGTGTTCTTCTGATGCCGGGCTCCGAGGCACGGGTCCTGGTGGTCATGGGCGTCTCCGGCTCGGGCAAGTCGACCCTCGCCGCGACCCTGGCCGACCAGCTCGGGTGGGACCTCGCCGAGGGCGACGACATGCACCCGGCGGCGAACGTCGAGAAGATGCATGCGGGCACACCGCTCACGGACGACGACCGCTGGCCGTGGCTCGACCTCGTCGCGGCCTGGATCCGGGAGCACCTCGACACGGGGACTCCGGGCGTCGTGACCTGCTCGGCGCTCAAGCGCTCCTACCGGGACGTGCTGCGTGCGCCCGGCGTGGTGTTCGTGCACGTCGCCGGTGACACCGGGACCATCGAGCAGCGGATGACCGCCCGGTCCGGCCACTTCATGCCGACGTCGCTCCTCGCCTCGCAGCTGGCGACGCTCGAACCGCCGCAGCCGGACGAGGCGCACCTGACGGTGGCCGCGGACCGGTCGCCCGACGAGGAGGCCGCCGAGGTCGTCGTGCGCCTCGGCCTGCAGCCGGTCAGCTGAACCAGATCGCCGTCCCGACCGGCAGCTGCGACAGGGTCGTCGTCATCGCGGCGGAGATCCGCACGCACCCGTGCGAGCTGCCGGTCGGGTCCGGGTAGTAGTGCAGGGCGGTCAGGGCCGCGTTGCCGCCGTACTGCGGGATCCGCGAGGAGTGCGCCCCGGTGAGGATGATCGGGTTGCCCTGCGTGTAGGTCACGCGGGCGTCGACGTAGGCGGCCTCGACGTAGGTGGCGGTCGAGGTCGGAGTCGGGTCGTCCGGGGTGCCGAGCCGGGCCGCCTCGGTCGCCGACACGGAGCCGTCCCTGGCGACCACCGACACCGTCGAGGCCTGGACGTCGACCCGGATCATCCGGTCCGTCGGGGCGATCTCGAAGTCGGCGGCACGGGCCCACGCGAAGGTGGCACTCGGCGCGGTGGGGTCACCGCCGTCGCCCGGCGTCCGGTTCCGGGCGGGCGTCGACACGAGGACCATGCCGCCGTCCTGTCCCGCCGAGCGGCCCCAGACCGCGGTCGCCGCGGGCGTGTCGATGGTGGACACGGTCGACGCGAGGGTCGCCACCGGGCGGGCGTCGGGCGCGGCGTCGGCGTACAGCGCGACGAGCCGCTGCTTCGGCGTGGCGATCTCCCAGCGGTTGTCCGGCCGGACGTGGCTGCCGTCGAGGAGCTCGGGCACGACCGCGTCGTGGAAGGCGAGGGGGAGGGCGGCGAGCTCGGCCTCGGACGCCGCCGCCGGGACCGCGGGGAGCGTCGGGGTGGGGCTCGGTGTCGGGGTCGGGGTCGCCGTGCTGCGCGCGGCAGCGGTCTCGACGGGGGCCGACGGCTGCACCGCCGCACCGATCCCGACGGCGGCGAGCGCGGCCGCCGCCACCGCGCCGATCGTGATGCCCCAGGTCCTGCGTCGCATGTGCCCCTCCCTGGACCAGTGCACCACATCGCGGCCGCGACCGCACCGCGCGGGCGCGTCGTGACGACGCCGGGCCACTCCCGTCTGACCCGACGGACACCGAGCGGTCGGCAGCATGGGCGGCATGGCCATCGACGACTCCCTCGGCATCCTGACCCGCGGCTACGGCTTCGGCGCGCACCTCTGGCGACGCACGCGACCGGACGCCCGTGCGGTCCCGTTCCGGCTGCTCGGCAAGCCCGCACTGCTCGTGCGCGGCGAGGAGGGCGTCGACCTCTTCTACGACGGCTCCCGCACGCGACGGCACGGGGCGATGCCGGCGCTCGTGCAGCGCACCCTGTTCGGGGTCGGGTCGGTGCACTCGCTCGACGGCGCCGAGCACCGGCACCGCAAGGCGACCTTCGTCGACGTCGCCTACGAGGACGAGCAGGTCCGCCGCCTCACGCCCTTCCTCGCCGAGGAGTGGTCCCGCGAGCGCGACGCCTGGCTCGCGGGCGGACGCCGGAGCGCCTACGACGCCGCGGTCGGTGCGATCGGTCGCGCGGTGATGCGGTGGGCGGGCCTGCCCGGCACGGCCGCCGCGAAGACCCGGTGGGCGGCGAAGCTCGCGCAGGTCGTCGACGGGTTCGGCGTGCCCTACTCACCGGAGTACCTGCTCGCGGCGCTGAACCGGCACTGGTCGGACCGGCACGCAGCCCGGCTCGTCGAGGCCGTCCGGGGCGAGCGCCTGCACCCCGCGGCGGGCACGGCGCTCCACGAGTGGGCCTGGCACCGCGACCAGGACGGTGCGCTGCTGCCCCCGCGGACCGCCGGCATCGAGCTGCAGAACTCGATCCGACCCGCGATCGCCGTCGCCCGGTTCGTGGCGTTCGCGGCGAAGGAGCTGCACGACCGGCCGGAGTGGCGCCGGCGGATCGCCGAGGAGACCGTCGAGCGCGGCTCCCTGGTCGACGGGCCCGTTGCCGTCGCGTTCGCGCAGGAGATCCGCCGCACCGCGCCGTTCGTGCCCGTGCTGCCCGCCTGGGCGACCGAGGACGTCGAGCTCGACGGGGAGCGCGTCCGCGCCGGCGGCCGGGTGGTGCTCGACGTCCTCGGCACGGACACCGACGACCGCTCGTGGTCGGACGCCGACCGGTTCGACCCGTCGCGCTGGCTCGACGTCACGAGCTGGGACGACGTCGAGGCCGTGCGGACCTTCGTGCCCCACGGCGGCGCGGACGTCGCGACCGGACACCGGTGCCCGGGGGAGAAGGTCGCGGTCGCGGCCCTCGCCACCGCGGTCGCGGTGCTCGGTGATCCCCGGCTCGAGGTGCTCGACACCGGGCTCGACGTCGACCGTCGCCGGATGCCGACGAAGCCGTCGTCCGGCGGACGCGTCGCGCGCCGCGGCGCGGCCACCGGTCGCTCCGGTGGCTGCCCGTTCCACCGTTCCGCGCACTGACGGTACCGGTGTCGGTCGGGAGGCGCGTGGCGGACCCCGCCACGGTCCTCCCTCGCAGGCTCGGTCGGCGCGCCTCGCGCAACGCTTCGCGTTGCCGCTGAGCGGGGCGCGCCAGTCCGCCGTCGTCAGCCCTCGGTGACGCGACCCGCCTCGACCCGCCACCGCCGGTCCAACCGCACGGTGTCGAGCATCCGCCGGTCGTGGGTGACGAGCAGCAGGGTGCCGTCGTAGGACTCCAGCGCCTGCTCGAGCTGCTCGATCGCGGCGAGGTCGAGGTGGTTCGTCGGCTCGTCGAGCACGAGCACGTTCACCCCGCGGGCCTGCAGCAGGGCGAGACCAGCGCGCGTCCGCTCGCCCGGGGACAGCGCCGACGAGGGGCGTCCGACGTGGTCGGCCTTCAGCCCGAACTTCGCGAGGAGGGTCCGGACGTCGGCCGTCGTCATCTCGGGGACCAGGTCCTCGAACGCCGCGGCGAGGGGCTGTTCGCCGGTGAACGCCGCGCGGGCCTGGTCGACCTCGCCGACCGCGACGCTCGACCCGAGGGACGCGGACCCGGTCGTCGGCGCGGTGCGGCCGAGCAGCGCCCGGAGCAGCGTCGACTTGCCGGCGCCGTTCGGACCGGTGATGCCGATGCGGTCGCCACCGGAGACCTGCAGCGACACCGGGCCGAGCGTGAAGTCGCCCTGTTCGTAGACCGCGTCGGACAAGGTGGCGACGACCGCCGACGAGCGGGGCGCGCTCCCGATGGTGAAGGCGAGCTGCCACTCCTTGCGGGGCTCCTCGACCTCGTCGAGCCGGGCGATGCGCGACTCCATCTGCCGCACCTTCTGCGCCTGCTTCTCGCTCGACTCGCTCGCGGCCTTCCGGCGGATCTTGTCGTTGTCCGGGGCCTTCTTCATGGCGTTCCGCACGCCCTGGCTCGACCACTCGCGCTGCGTCCGGGCGCGCGAGACGAGGTCGGCCTTCGTGGCGGCGTACTCGTCGTACGCGTCCCGCTTGTGCTGGCGGGCGATCTCGCGCTCCTCGAGGTACGCCTCGTACCCGCCGCCGAACAGCCGGTGCGACGACTGGGCGAGGTCGAGCTCGAGGACCGCCGTCACCGACCGGGCGAGGAACTCGCGGTCGTGGCTGACCAGCACGGCGCCGCCGCGGAGGCCGCGGACGAACTGCTCGAGCCGGTCGAGCCCGTCGAGGTCGAGGTCGTTCGTCGGCTCGTCGAGGAGCACCACGTCGAAGCGGGAGAGCAGCAGCGCGGCCAGTCCCACCCGGGCCGCCTGCCCGCCGGACAGCGCCGTCATCGGCGAGTCCGGTCCGACGCCTGCGCCGTCCGCCGTCACGTCCAGACCCAGTTCGCCGAGCACCACGGGCAGTCGTTCCTCGAGGTCGGCGGCACCGGACGCGAGCCAGCGCTCGAGCGCGACGGAGTACCGGTCGGCCGCGGCGTCGCCGGCGTCCGGGGCGCCCAGGGCCTCGGCTGCCCGGTCCATGTCGGCGGTGGCGTCCGCGCACCCGGTGCGGCGGGCGACGTACGCGGCGACGGTCTCGCCCACGACGCGCTCGTGCTCCTGCGGGAGCCAGCCGACGAAGGCGTCGGGCGGGTTCGTCGACACGGTGCCGGCGAGGGGCTCGTCGATCCCGGCGAGCAGGCGGAGCAGCGTCGACTTGCCGGCACCGTTCACCCCGACCAGACCGATCACGTCACCGGGGGCGACGGTGAGGTCGAGACCCTCGAAGAGCGTGCGTGCGGCGTACCCGCCGGCGAGGTCCTTGGCGACGAGCGTGGCGGTCATCCGGCAATCGTCCCACGGGTCGGACGGGAGGCCCGGTGCTGGCCCGCCGCGCGCCTCCCGTCCGGCGCGGTGTCCGTCCACCGTGCCTCGGCATCATGGGGTCGTGCCGACCCTCATCGTGACCGCCCATCCCGACCCCGACTCGCTGACGCTCGCCGTGGCTCGGCGCCTCCGCGACGCCCTCGCCACGTCCGGCCCGGTCGAGCTCGCCGACCTCGCCGCCGAGGGCTTCGATCCGCGCTCCACCGCGGCGGACCGGCACACGTACCGGACCGGGGAAGACCCCGCGTCCGACGTGGCGGCCGAGCAAGCACGGCTCGACCGGGCGGACCACCTCGTGCTCGTGTTCCCGGTGTGGTGGTGGTCGGTCCCGGCGCTGCTCAAGGGGTGGCTCGACCGGGTGTTCGTGAACGGGTGGGCCTTCGGCGTCGGGGACGACGGACGGATCGAGCGTCGGCTCGGACGGCTCACGGTGCACCTCGTCCCGATCGCCGGCGACGACGCCGGGGTGTACGAGCGGCACGGGTACGCCGAGGCACTCCGGACGCAGCTCGAGCACGGGGTCGTGGACTACTGCGGCGCGGTCCGTGGTGCCACCGCGTTCGTGCACGAGTCCGAGCACGAGGACCCCGACGTGCGGGAGCGTGCCGTGGCGGCCGCGGTCGACGCCGTCGTGGCCGCGGTCGGCGGGTGACCGCTCAGCGCAGCTATCCCTCGGGGACCGCCACCACCCGGTTCTGGTACGCCCACACCACGGCCTGCAGGCGCGACCGGACCCCGAGCTTCGGGAGCATCCGCGCCAGGTGGGACTTCACCGTGGACACCTCGACGACGAGTGCCGCCGCGATCTCCTCGTTCGACATCCCCTGCGCGAGGAGCAGCAGCACGTCCCGCTCGCGGGCGGTCAGCACCTCCGACGCCCGGTCGCCGGTCACCGGCTGGAGGCTCCGCCGCGACACGAACTCCCGCAGCACCCGTCGGGTCAGGGTCTGGTCGATGGTGCCGTTGCCCGCGGCGACCTGCCGGACGGCGTCGACGATCACGTCGGGCTCGGCGTCCTTGAGCAGGAACCCGGACGCCCCGGCCTCGAGCGCGCCGAACACCAGGTCGTCGAGGTCGAAGGTCGTCAGCATCAACACCGGCACGGCGGGGTCGGCGTCGGGCGCGCAGAGCTCGCGGGCGACCTCGATGCCGTTCCGCACCGGCATCCGGATGTCGAGCACCGCCACGTCCGGCCGTGTGCTCCGCGCCAGCGCGAGGGCCTCGCCGCCGTCCGCCGCCACACCGACGACCTCGACGTCGGGCTCGGCCGCGAGCAGGGCCGACATCCCCGCCCGCACCAGCGGCTGGTCGTCCGCCACCAGCACCCGGATCACCGGGGCACCTCCGCCGACTCACGTCCGAGTCCCAGCGTCACCGACCAGCCTCCCGTCTCCGTCGGACCGGTCTGGAGGCGCGCCCCCACCAGGTCCGCCCGCTCACGCATGCCGCGCAGTCCGTTCCCACCTGCTGCCGTGCTCCCCGACGCCGGTGCGGCGGGCGCCCCGTTCTCGACCGTGAGCGTCAGGTGCTCGTCGTCGCGGTCGTCCACGGTGACGGTCACCTCGGCCCCCGGAGCGTGCAGGGCCGCGTTCGCGGCGTCGTCCTCCACCCTCCCCGAGGCCGCGGCCGGCAGCGGGGCGTGGGGTATGGGCGTTGTGCGCAGCGTCGTAGACGTG
>NZ_CAJCKG010000044.1:0-21158 GCF_903970945.1 Curtobacterium sp. ME26 | reverse complement strand
CAGGCCGCCGAGCGCGACCGCCAGCACGGCGACCGCGGAGCCGGCGGTGGCGATGACACCGGCGAGGCGGGCCGGCTGCTGCTCGAGGGCGGCGATCCGGGCGAGCGCGCGCTCGGCCCGGCGCTCGAGGATCGGTTGCGCCGGTGTCGGCCCGGTCCGCAGACGTTGCAGCAGCAGGGAGGTCGTGCCAAGCCGTCCGCCCTGCACGGTCACCGTCCAGCCGAACTGCTCCAGCGTGTGCCGGTGGAGCGGCACGAACGCCGTCGGAGCGTATGCCACCCGGGTCTCCAGGTGGCTGGGAGTGAGCGGGGGCAGGACGACGCCGGTGCGGGCGATGGTGTTCGGCATCTTGGTTCCCGCCGGGATCAGACGGTGCGGCGGCGGCTGGCGGCCTCGCACGCGCCGTAGACGACGTCAAACTGGCGGTCGATGGCCGGACGGATCCGCTTCGTGCGCGCCGCGCGGACGAGGTGGAAGGCCACCGGAGCGATCGCCCAGTTGACCAGGCCGCCGGCTCCGACGAGAAACACCGTGACTGGGTCGAGCCCGCCGAGCAGGTCGGGGACGGCGACGGTGTCCTGCATGGCGAACACTGAGCCGGCCAGCAGGACGCTGCCGATCGCGCCGAGGGCGTACGCGACGACCATCGCCGCGGTCGTGCGGGAGCGTTCGAGGGAGTCGATCGTGGCCAGGGCGGTCTCGGCGTTCTGCTGGAGCTCGGTCAGTTCGACGGAGCGGACGGAACGCTCGCGGCGGAGGCCGAGGGCGCGCCGGCGAGTTAGTCCGGCCGTCCGGTCCGCGCCGTCGGGCCTCCAGCCGAAGTTGCGGTAAGTGTCGGCGTACAGGGCGTCTTTGCCGCGCGGCACGGCAACGGTGCAGTAGTCGTATGTGGTGGCAACGGGAGCGGCGGTGTCGGTCAGGGTCATGGTGGTTCCTCCGGTCGGTGCCGGATCGTCCCGGCCTGGTGTCGATCGTCCCGGAAACGGCGACCAGGGGGATCCCTGATCGGCGGTACCTCCGGCTACTGCGTTCGCAGTAGCAGGAGCGCCGACCGCACGTCAGGATGAGTGCATGCGGCGACTGCGGGCGATCTGGGGTTCGTGGCGCTCGGATGACCGCTGGGTGTTCCGCGGCACGGCTGCGGTCGTCCTGCTCGCGTGCGCGATCGAGTCGGGCCGGGTAATCGCGGCCGAGGCCGGACCGGGACCCGGCGTCGCGGTCGCAGCGACCGTGCTCGCGGTCGTCGCGGCACCGTTGACACCGTGGACGGCGCTCGGTCTCGCCACGGTCGCCCCCGTGCTCGGCGGCCTATTCGGTTGGTCACCGATCGTGACGTGGAGCTGCGCGGTGCTGCTGCTGTTCGCGGTGTCCTCGCGCGAGGGGCACCCGGTCCGCGCCGCGGCGATCGTCGCGCCCGGTGTGGTCGTCGGCACACTCCTCGCTCCGGGAGAGGGCGGCGCGGTCCCGACCGCCCTGGGCGCGCTCATCTCCGTCGTCGCCGCGGCCGCGATCGGTGCCGGACTGCGTGTCCAGCACCAGTACAGGGCGTCATTGGAGCAGCGCGCTGCGGATGCCCTCGCCACGCGCGAGCTCGAGGCGGAACGCCGCGTGGCCGAGGAACGGATGCGGATCGCGCGGGACCTGCACGACGTCATCGGGCACGAGATCGCGGTGGTCAGCATGCAGCTCGGGGTCGCCGAGGTCACCCTGCCCGCCGGCGCGGACGAGGCCCGCCGCGCGCTGGACGCCGCTCGGGACGGCGTGCGGAACGTCCTGACGGAGACCCAGCACGTCCTGACGGTACTCCGCTCGGCGTCGGGCAATGGCGCCGAGCTCGACGACCCGACGGCACCTGCCCCAGGCATCGCGCAGCTCCCGGGACTGGTCGCGTCGTACGAACGGATCGGCCTCAACGTCCATGCCCGACTGGACGACGTCGGTCCGATCTCCGTGCCGATCGGGGTGACGGTCTACCGGGTACTGCAGGAGTCGCTCACCAACGCCCATCGACACGGCGAGGGCCGGACGACCGTCACCCTCGCCCGAGCCGGTGACGACCTGGTGCTCGAGGTCCGCAACCCCCGTCGCCGGACCCCGGCGAGCGAGCCCGTCGCGGGCCGGACCGGCGGGCTCGGCCTGGTCGGCATGCGCGAACGCGTCGCGGCCGCCGGGGGGTCCGTCCAGGCCGCGGCGGACGGCGTGCTGTTCGTCGTCCGCGTCCACCTGCCCACCGCGAACGGAGCACGATGACCACACGCGTGATCCTGGTCGACGACCAGGACATGATCCGACTGGGGCTCCGCGCGATCCTCGACCGGCAGGACGGCATCGAGGTCGTCGGCGAGGCCGGGGACGGACTCGACGCGGTACAGACGGCGCTGTCGGTCCCGGCGGACGTCGTCATGATGGACATCCGGATGCCGGGCATCGACGGCGTTGAGGCGACCCGACGGATCCGCGCCGAACGCACTGCCGAGCAGGTCCGCATCGTCATGCTGACGACCTTCGACCAGGACGAACTCGTCTTCGCTGCGCTGCGTGCCGGGGCGAACGGGTTCCTCAGCAAGGCCGCGGGACCCGCTGAGCTCGTCGCGGCGATCGAGGAGGTCGCAGCGGGCGGAGGAGCCCTGTCCGCGGCGGCCGCAGCCGCCCTGATCGGACAGGTCGCCAGCACACCCGCCTCCTCCGTCGACCCCGAGATGACCCGGCGTTTCGAAACTCTCACCGCTCGCGAGCGCGACGTCGTAGCCATGGTCAGCCGCGGTCAGGGCATCGACGCCATCAGCGCCGAGCTGTTCCTCTCACCGCTCACGGTCAAGACCCACGTGAACCGGGCCATGGCGAAGGTCGATGCCCGCGACCGCGCCCAGCTCGTCGCGTTCGCCTTCCAGGCCGGCCTGGTCGACTGACGCCGACGCCGACGCCGACACCGAAGCCGGCCGAGGCGCCGGCGCTCCCGGGAACCGCCGCAGCGCCATCGCGAGTCCGATCACCGCGGCCACACCGCCGAGGAACACTCCGCTGGCACCGGTGGACGCAGCGGCGGTCTCGGCGCTGCCCGCGAACGAGAGCAACGCCGACTGGACCAGCACGAGCAGGACCACCGCGGCGGCGACGTTCACAAGCTTCGTCGCCTCGACGAGCGGCTCCCCGTCCTTGCGCGCGGACGCCGCGCCCCAGACCCCGATCCCCAGCTCCGCGAACGTCGCGGCCGCTATGACGATCGCCACCCACTCGTCGTAAGACACCGGGTGCGCTCGTCCGACGAGCATCGGCACGCTGCACCCGACGAACACGATCGACATCGCGGTCACGGCGCCTCCGATCCACCGGTGGCCGGCCTGCCGGAACCGCATCCGGTCGCCGTTCGTGTCGTCGAGCGCGAACGACAACCGGTGTCGGCGGACGGCCCAGACCTTCGCGGCTGCGACCCCGAGCGTGAAGAACACCGTCGCGGCGAGGAACAACGAGGGAGCGGCGCAGAACAGGACGACCTTCCACCCCGCCATCACAAGGCTGCCCGGCACCGACAGCACGGCGAGCACGAGCCCGCGCCGCGGCCGGTCCCGCCACACCGTGACGGCGTACTGCACGGCGACCTTCCTCGTCACCGGCATCAGTCGAACGTGACGACGACCTTGTCGGCCGCCCCCGGGGTCGCCGCCACCCGGAGGGCCTCGAGCACGTCGCTCGCCGGGAAGACGTCGCTGACGATCCGCGCGTAGGCCTCGGGGTTCGCGATGATGTGCTCGGTGACGTCGAAGATCTCGGTCGGGTACCCCATGGCCGTCACGATCGTCGGCTCGACGGCCAACAGGTCACCGAAGTCGACCTCGACGGGCCGCTTGTGCACCGCCACGACACCGATGGTCGCGCGGTGCTTCGCCAGTCGCAACGCCGTCTGCACGGTGGCGGGCACCCCGGCGGCGTCGAGCCAGACGTCGGTGCCGGCCTTACCACCGTGCCCGACGCCGTCGCGTGCTTCGCCGTGCAGGGCGATCAGACGCTCGTCGAGTGGCTCCTCAGCCGAGTTCACGACGGCATCGGCTCCGACGAGCAGGGCCTTCTCGAGCCGCGACGCGATCACGTCGACGACGACCACGTGCCCGACGCCGAGCGCCTTGTAGCTGATCACGGCACCCAGCCCGATCGGGCCGGCACCGAACACGACGACCGTGTCACCGGGCTGTGGCGCGGTCCGGTTCACGGCGTGCAGGGCGACCGCCATCGGCTCGTTGAGCGCAGCCACCTGCCAGGGGAGGTCCTTCGGGACGAGCACGACGCTGGTGCCGAGCACGGCCTGCTCGATGAGCAGGAATTCGGAGAGCCCGCCGGTGGGGCCCCCGTTGCCGATGATCCCGCGGGGATCACCCATCGGGTTCACGACGACGTGGTCGCCGACGGCGATGCCCTCAACGGCGTCGCCGACGACCGCGACCTCACCGGCGACCTCGTGCCCGAGGGGTGTGTGCCCCTCACGCGGCGGGATGCCGCCGCGGGCGGCGTAGAAGGCGTCGGAGCCGCAGACCCCGCACGCCTTGACGGCGATCAGAACGTCGGCGGGGCCGACCTCGGGGACGGGCTCGTCGCGGATCTCGACGGATCCGGGGCCGGTGACGACGACGGTGCGCATGGTGCTCCTCACGTCACGAGCACGGGCGGCTCGGGACGGAACCATCTGACCAAGACGGCGACGCGCCCGCGTACTGCAATCGCAGTAGAGCCTGGTCGTTGGACGGGAGGCATGTGGCAGGCCATTGGGTACCGCCCGTCCTCGTTCCCGGGCCGCGACAGTCCGGAACGCAGGATGCGCGTCGGACGGGTGCAGCAACGCGGTCCAAATCTCAGTCATCGATTGGCTAACGAGACGGGTCGAGCTCGGTCCACGAATGAGCCCACCAACACGTGTTACCCGAGCCAACCTACGGCACATTTCTTGAATTACACCCCCGGCGAGGCATGATGGACGGCATCGGGGGGACGGGCAGGCTGGGGCTGGCTATTCCGACAACGTCTACCTCGGCCCTACGACGAAACCGGAGAGCAACTCAGCCACCTAGCGAGAAGTTCTCGTTATCTGCGCCGGCGAAGACTGACCCAGCGTCTAACACCTATGGGACCGCAATCAGCTTCTAACGCCGTGGCTTTCGAACGCTCATACAGGTACAGGTGCAGGTGCAGGTGCAGGTGCAGGTGCAGTGTCGATCGTGAAGGTGCCCATCGCGCGGTCGAGATAGACCCCGAACGGCTGCGACTGTTCAGACTGAATCCACGACGCGCGCGCCGCTTGCATGCAAGCAAACGCTGCGCCGACGACAGCAGCGGGGCGAGGATCGGATGCTGGATGATCGAGCCGTGTGGCCACTCGCTCGATCAAGAGCGCCTGCACGCGCTGGAGCTTCTCGAGGTACCGTGCTGTCAGCTGAGGAGTAGCCTGCACAATTCGGTCCATCGCTTCATAGCGGGCGCGCTGCCGCTCGTCTTGGACGTAGTCCAAAGTGAGATCAAACACCCGTCGTAGAGAGTCCCAGACCGGTTCGTCGGTGGGCCGAGCATCCAGAGCATCTGCCATACGGTCGCCGAAGAGGTCGTACTTCCCGATGACGAGGTCATCCTTGGATGGGAAGTAGCGGAAGAACGTGCGCTTCGACATGCCCGCGGCAGCTGCGATCTGATCCACCGTCGTGGCTTCGTACCCGTACTCGAGGAAGAGGTCCTGCGCAACCGTCGTCAGCTCGGTCTGCGCAAGACGCCGCGTGCGTTCACGAATCGGTACCGGGTGCTCCTCGCTCATTCCCACAGCATACGCCCAGGACGCGAAGTTGACACCCGGTGTCGTTTGCGGCGTATGGTTGCGCAGGCGTCATGAGGACGCATCAGAGGAGGAAGAGCATCATGAGCAAGGTTTGGTTCGTCACCGGCGCCTCGAAGGGGTTCGGTCGGGAGTTCGTCGTTGCAGCACTACAGCGCGGCGACAAGGTCGCAGCGACCGCTCGGAATACTGACACCCTGGCCGACCTGGTTGAGCAGTACGGCGACGCCGTACTTCCGATCCAGCTCGACGTCACCAATCGAGACCAGGCATTCGCCGCGGTCACGGCCGCTCATGAGGCATTCGGCTCGTTGGATGTCGTCATCAATAACGCCGGGTACGGACTCTTCGGCACCGTCGAGGAGATCACCGAGCAGCAACTGCGGGACCAGCTCGAGACCAACCTGTTCGGCGTCTTCCACGTCACCCAGGCCGCCCTGCCAATCCTCCGCGCGCAGGGTTCGGGTCACATCATCCAGATCTCCACCGTGGGCGGAGTCGGAGCGTTCCCGACGCTCGGCGGTTACCACGCTTCGAAGTGGGCACTCGAGGGTCTGACTGAGTCCCTCTCGCAGGAAGTCGCTGCATTCGGCATCAAGGTGACCCTGATCGAGCCTGGCGGCTTCGCAACAGACTGGGGCAGCGCCTCGGCAACCGTCGCGGACGCGCAGCCGCAGTACGCGGGCATCCACGACGCCATGAGCAAGATGGCTGGAGGGGCCCAGCCCGAGCCGGTCGGTTTCGGGTCCGCCATCATGAAGGTCGTCGACGCCGAAAAGGCACCGCTGCGCGTGTTCTTCGGCGAGAGCCCCACGCAGATGATCCCCCGCATCTACCAGCAGCGCCTCGACGAGTGGGCGGAGTGGGCCCCCGTCTCCCGCGAAGCAGAAGGCAAGTAGCACCCCACGCACCGGAGGGGCGGGTCACTCTCGACCCGTCCCTCCGCCGCACTCCCCGCACGCGACACTCTCGAAACGACGGACTCATGGCTTCCTTGAACATCGCAATCATCGTTGGCAGCACTCGCCCCGGCCGCTACGGTGCCGCCGTCGCCGCGTGGGTGTACGAACAGGCATCCGGTCGTGCCGATGCGCGCTACGAGGTCATCGACCTCGAGCGCACGAAGCTTCCCTTGCTCGACGAATCCGTCCCCGCGCTCCTTGGACAGTACGAACACCAGCACACACGGGATTGGGCAGCCACTGTTGCGCGATTCGACGGGTTCGTGTTCGTCACTCCCGAGTACAACCACTCCACTTCCCCCGCACTGTTGAACGCGCTCGACTATGTCTACGGAGAGTGGAACAACAAGGCGGCAGCGTTCGTCAGTTACGGCACCAGCTACGGCGTCCGAGCCGTCGAGCACCTCCGCGGCGTCGTCGGGGAACTCCAAATGGCGGACATCCGCAACCAGGTCCGGTTGCAGCTGCCCGGCAACTTCCCCGACCGAGTCTTCACTCCAAGCCCCGAGCACCACCAGCAAGCCGCCGACCTCTTCGACCAGCTTGAACGCTGGGCCGGTGCGCTGCGCGCCGTCCGATCCTGAACCCCAGCCGCTTAACCCTCGAGAAGACACAATGACTTACCTCACCCACGAACATGCCCGGCGCATGATCGACGCCGCTCTGGCCGCTGCCGCAGCAGAAGGACTTCGGGTCAGCGTCGCCATCACCGACGCCGGCGGCCACCTCCTCGCTTTCAATCGTGCTGAGACAGCAAACCTCGCCACGATTGACATCGCCATCCAAAAAGCCCGCACCGCTGTCTTCTTCCAAGCCCCCACCCGGTACGTCACCGCCGCGATGCAGCCCGGTGGCGCGATCTACACGGCGCAGCACACCTCCGGAGGCCTCTCGGCGATCCCAGGTGGCATCCCCGTCGTCGACGAGGACGAAGCCATGATCGGCGCCATCGGAATCTCCGGAGGAAGCGCTGAACAAGACGACGCGATCGCTGCGTCCGCCGTCGCATGCTCTAGTGCGTAGCGCATCTTTGGGCCAGTGTTCGATATGACCCCCGAGGCGACCGCGCGAGGGGCAGTCGCGTTGGGCGACACATCGCATCGTGGCCGAAAGAAGTTGCGCGTTTGGCAGCAGCTCCATGACGCTGCTCTCCGACTGACACTGACTAACGGACTAGCAGACGTCACGGTTCAGCAGATCTGCCACGAAGCGGACGTGGCACCGCGCACCTTCTTCAACTACTTCCAATCGAAGCACGACGCCGCGCTCGGGTTGAATCTCGCTCGCGCCCTCATCGGAACACCAGAACCGCATCCTTCACCTGACGACGGTGTCCTCGACGAACTCTGCTTCGTCGTCGCACGAGCGCTGACGCGGATACCAAACCACACGCGGACGCGGGCCCTCCTAGCGCGCCGACCAGAGCTGAAGAATGCGGCACTGCTCTGGACAGCATCGCTGCACACCGAGCTCGTCACGCTCGCAGAGCGACGGACCACACCAGCAGCAGCGCGCCTCTCCGCGCTCATCGTCCTGGCTGCTCTCGTCGAGTTCGGGCACCGCCCCTTCCCAACGCCTCCGGACGTGAGCACAGCCAAAGAGCAGCTCCTGCGACTCGTCGACGAGTTGCAGGCCGCGTCACAGTCGCTTAGTTCGTGCAACTGATCAGTTTGATGTAACGTCCCGCTTCGATGAACGAGAATCCCGAGATCGCGGACACTGCCGCGTTCACCGACGCGCTCCGGCTGACGCTGCGCCCGCTCTTGCGCGGGCTGCTTGCTGATCGGGTGATCCCGCTGGGACAGCTGGGTGTCCTGCAGCAGTTGTCGGTCCACGACTCGACGACCGCCAAGGAGCTCGCAGTCGCGGAACGTGTCTCACCGCAGTCGATGACCGTCCTTGTCCGAGAGCTACGGGAAAAGGGACTGGTTGCAGCGACGCCAGACAACTCTGACGGCCGCAAAGTGCGCCTGTCGATCACCGTTGCGGGCAAGAACCAGCTGGATTCCGAACGCACCCGGTCAAGTGGATGGCTCAACAAGGCGGTCGCTGCGCAGCTGAGCGCGGCAGAGATCGAGACCATCAAAGCTGCGCTTCCCGCTCTAAAAAAACTCGGGAAGGTGCGCGACTGATGGCGAAACCCACACGGCCACTTCTGTTACCCGGCCTGGTCTGGGCGGCACTATCCACTTCAGTGATTGGCTCCCTCGGACTGCTGCTCATTCCGATCATCGCCCGCGAGTTGCACGTTGAAGTCGCCACGGCACAGTGGCTCCTGACCGCAAACCTGCTCGTTGGCGCGATCGCCACTCCGATCGTCGGTCGACTCTCCGACGGGGTAGCCGCGAAACGGCTCCTCATCGTCGTGCTGTCGCTCATCTTGGTCGGATCGGTCGTGGCAGCAACAGCCGCATCCTTCCCGCAGCTGCTCATCGGCCGCGTCCTTCAAGGGTTTTCCTACTCAGTCATCCCCGTGACAATCACGCTGCTACGCCGACACGAAGACACCGTCCGCGTCCCCGGGGGCATCTCCGCGCTCTCCGTCACCGCTGCAACCGGCGTGGGTATCGGATACCCGATCACCGGCATCATCGCCGCGTCCTTTGACTTCCGCTTCGCGTTCTGGTTCGCAGCAATCTTCGTCGCCACAGCGCTCACGGTGGTCGCCGTCGTTGTTCCCAACAACAACTCGCCAGCCACAAAGCGGGGCGCGTTCGACTACGGCGGAGCCATCTTGCTCAGTGTCGGACTCGGGTCTCTCGTCCTCGGCGTCAGCGAGGGACCCAACCAGGGGTGGACCTCACCCTGGACAATCGGGCTGTTCATCCTCACCGTCACAGCCCTGGCTGTGTGGGTCTTCGTCGAGCTCCGTTCGTCCCACCCGCTGATCCGACTCGGTGTCCTACGTCACACTGATGTCCTCCTAGCGAACGGCACCGCGCTCGGTTTGGGTTCGGCCATGTACATCGGGCTGTCCGTCGTCAGCCTCGTTGCACAAGCGCCGCGACAGAGCGGATTTGGCCTCGCGCTCCCCTTGTTCTGGGCCGGTTTCGTAATGCTGCCGCTCTCCCTCGGAAGCCAACTCGCCACACGCGCCGCACGGTCCCTGAGCCGTCGTATCTCGAACACCGCGCTGCTGCCCATCGGAGCCGCGCTCGTGACTGCCTCCAACGGCTTCATGCTCATCGGACATACGCAGCTCTGGGACATCCTCGTCGGCATGTTCCTGTTCGGACTCGGTATCGGTACCACCTTCGCGGCGATGCCCACACTGATCTCCCGCAGCGTCGCTGTCGCCGAGCTCGGGAGCACAGTCAGCTTCAACCAGGTCCTCCGCACCATCGGCGGGAGCCTCGGAAGCGCAGTCGCTGGCGCAATCCTGGCGGCCACCACAACGGGCGGCGGCGGAGTCAGCAACACCGGCATCAGCACGGCGTTCGGAGTCAGTGCCGGCGCCTGCCTTCTCGTCTTCGTTGGCCTCCTCGTCCACGACATCACCAGCCGCGGACGCGGCCGCAGCCTGTGAAGCCCCTCCGTATTGAAGAAGCCATCTTCGCCACAACTCCCGATCCTCTCGGGAATCCTCAAGTAGCAGCAGGAGTCCGTCATCGACACTGAGCCCGGAGTAGTTCTCATCCATCCCAGACACGGAGCGGTCACCGTGCGAGGTGTCGAGCAGCGCGTACTGCAGGGGACACCCACCCAGATGCTCGTCCTCGAGTCCGAACAGCACCGAATGCGCATACACGTTCCGATCACCGAGCTTGAGAACGTGGGTCTCCGAGAAGTTATTGGTGGCGACACACTCGAACAGATCCGCGGAGTTCTTGCTGAAGACTTCATTGAGGAACCAACAAACTGGTCACGGCGGTTCAAGAGCTACGAGCAGAAGCTCAGCAGCGGCAGCATCGTGGGCCTCGCCGAAGTCGTACGCGATCTCACACGCCGGTCCGCAGAACGTTCCATCTCTGCAGGCGAGAAACGAATGCTCGAGTCTAGTAGAACCCACCTGTGCTCCGAACTTGCCCTGGTCCCAGAGATTGGTGGGGGGGCCGAAGCGCAGGCGTACCTCGACGCTGCTATCCGTGGCGAGCAGTGACAACGACGCAGTTCGCTGTGGATCAGAGATACCTCGGCCGGGCAGATCGTGGTGCGCCACTGGAGACATGAGAAAGACGGGATCCGTCCCTGCTGTGGTGTGGTGCGCGCGGACCCCGTCCCGAGTCGTGCGTTCGCAAGCGTCGTGACCCGAATACGTCGCTGTCAGCGCACTCCGCGGGACCCTGATCCGGCCGAGCGAAAACGACTCGGGATGAGGATGCACGACGCCTGAGAACTCTTCAAGAACAGCGGCACAAGAAATGCGTCGTGGGTCAAAAGCGGTCGATTCCGTCCACTTGACCGCAGGGCCAGTGCCTACTAGCGTA
Source organism: Curtobacterium sp. ME26 (assembly GCF_903970945.1). NCBI lineage: Bacteria > Bacillati > Actinomycetota > Actinomycetes > Micrococcales > Microbacteriaceae > Curtobacterium > Curtobacterium sp. ME26. Next base: position 9,957 of record NZ_CAJCKG010000044.1, on the reverse strand, counting down.
AGACGGTACACGCTTTGCGTCATGCGAGACGACGAAAGTGGCTACAATCACTATCCGGGTTTGGCGACGAAATCCGAGATGCGGCTGCGCGGCGAGCCACGGAAGACGGCGTCACCCTCAGCGACTTCGTGCGCGATTTCATCCGAGAAGCAGTGGTGCCGCTTGGCGACCGGCCCGAGCGAGACGGATATGTCCCTGACTCGCTCAGCGCGAAGGACCGCCACGTTTTCTCACTGCTCCACCGCATCCTCGGACGGGTGCTCCCAGAGGACGAGAACGACGTCGACGGAGACAAGGACTACCAGCTCGATCGCGCACGAGTACTCGAAGCGGGTCTAACTCAGGAGTACTGGGTGGAGTCCGCAGGCATCGCGAACGAGCTAAGCAAGCGCGACTCGCAACGGGTCATGGACATCCTCGATATGTTCCGTATCGCTGGCTTCGGTGTGACCGAGCTGCAGAAGCAGGGCATCTCCGTGCCGAGTGAATTGACGTCGACGCTGCGTTACCAAGGCTTCGACTTCAACGATGAGCTTGAAGGCAAGATGGGGAGCTACGTCGAGTATCTCGTCAACAAGGGACGCTGGCAGGAGCATGCCGGCTTCATCAACAGCCACGACGGGGGCAACTCTCACGCGTGTATCTTGGTTGCGTACATGCGGATGCTGGCCGAGTATCGCCGCATCCGGGAACGGCGTCGTCCAGAGTGGGCGGCAGCGGCTACGCCCTCACCCTCGAAGAGCTGCAAGCGATCGCGCGCGAGTGGGTCCACCCGGACCGCCGCCGATGATCGCGCTCACCTCGTCGAAGGGCGCCTCGAAGTGAGCACGCTGTTCGTCGACGAGTCGAAGAGCAGGGCCTACACGATGGTCGCCACGGTCGTCGTTCCCGGCGACCAGACTGCGCTTCCGGTGTCACAGCACCAGCAGTGCGTGGAGTGCAGCTCGCAACGGCGCACGCAGCAGTGCTTCGTCTGCTGACGCGAGCGGTTCGACCCGGGTCGCCGTCCGCATCATCGTCATGCCGAGCACGACCGAGAGCGCAATCTGCGCCCGCACGAGCAGCGCATCGTCCGGCGACCCGGCCCGGTCCGGCACCGCCGCGGCCGTGAGGCGCTCGGCGTGGTGCCGCAGGGTCTCCCGTCGGATGACGTCCACGCGGTCGTCCCCCGTGCTCCGCACTAGGAGCAGCAGCTGCATCGAGTCCTCGTCCGTCGGTGAGCTGACGACGTGGTCGACCAGGTCGTCGAGCACCCGGTCGAGGTTCCGGATGTCGGGCTGGAGACCGCCCGCCGCCCGGTCGAGGCAGGCTCGGAAGAGCCCTTCCTTCGACACGAAGTACCGGTTGATGAGCGCCACGTTCACGCCGGCGTCGGCAGCGATGTCCCGCACGGTCGTTGCGCGGTACCCGTCGAATGCGAAGCGACGTCGAGCGGCTCCGACCAGGAGCAGTCGGGTGGCGGCGGCGTCCTTGTTCATGAGTGCATCGTACCGGCGCGGCCCAGCGTGTAAGCACGTGTTGACATCCGGCTGAAGCCACGTACCCTCGTCAAGTCAGCAGTTGTTTACATTGATCGACCGGAGCACGATGACCGAGACCAGGGAGCGCCCGCGGACCGGGACCCACCCCACCACCACCGAGGGTCGCCGACCGAACAGCACGGCGATCGTCCTCTACCTGTCGCTCGGCGGTCTGTCCTTCGCCGTGCTGCAGTCGCTCGTCGCTCCGGCGCTGTCGACGATCGGCCGGGACCTCGGCGCGTCCACCAGCGCGACGAGCTGGGTGCTCACCGCCTACCTGTTGTCCGCTTCGGTCCTCACCCCGATCCTCGGGCGTCTCGGCGACATGGTCGGCAAGCGCAAGGTGCTCATCGTCGTGCTGGCGGTCCTGCTCGTCGGCGCCGTGCTCGCCGCGCTCGCGCCGAACCTCGGGGTCCTGATTGTCGGCCGTGCCCTGCAGGGAGCGGCCGGTGCGGTGATGCCCCTGTCGATCGGTATCGTCCGCGACGAGCTGCCCAAGGAGAGGGTCAGCGTGACCATCGGCCTGCTCTCGGCGATCTTCGGCATCGGCGCCGGTGTCGGCATCGTCGCTGCCGGCCCGATCGTCGAGCACCTGTCGTGGCACTGGCTGTTCTGGCTGCCCGCCGTGCTCGTCGTGATTGCTCTGCTCGGCGCGGTCTTCGGCATGCCTGAGTCCCCCGTCCGCAAGCCCGGCCGTCTCGACGTGGCCGGCACCCTGGTGCTCGGCGTCGCCCTCGTCGCGGTCCTGCTCGCCGTCAGCGAGGGCCAGACCTGGGGTTGGGGCGACGTGAAGACCGTCGGCCTGCTCGTGCTCGGTGGCGTCGCGCTGATCGCGTTCGTGTTCGTGGAGCTCAGGGTTGCGGAGCCGCTCATCGACGTCCGACTGTTCGCCGTCCGGGGCGTCTGGACCGCGCACGTGGTGGCGCTCGTCTTTGGCTTCGCGATGTTCGGCACGTTCGTCCTCGTCCCGACGCTGTTGCAGCTGCCGACCGCCGTCGGGTATGGCTTCGGGAAGGACGTCACGCAGGCGGGGCTCTTCCTCCTGCCCACCGTCGTGATGATGGTGATCGCCGGTCCCATCGCGGGCGTCCTCGTCCGCAAGGTGGGACCGAAGGTACCGCTCGTTCTCGGCGGCATCGCGATCGTCGCCGCGTTCGTCGTCCCCGCCGTCTCGCACGCCGAGATCTGGCAGGTCGTGCTGTCCGGCGTACTGACCGGCGTGGCGATCGGCCTGGCCCTGGCCGCGTGCTCGAACGCGATCATCGAGAGCGTCCCCGCGAACCAGACCGGTGAGGCCATCAGCGCCAACACCGTCGTCCGCACGATCGGCTCGAGCGTCGGGACCGCGGTCATCGCGGCGCTGATCACCTCGCACAGCACGCCGCAGGGGCTGCCGACCGACGACGCCTTCACAATCGGCTTTTGGGCCTGCGCCGGTGTCGGCGCACTCGCGCTGGTCGGCGCGCTCGTCGCCCCATCGGTGCGGGCCCGCCGCGCAGCGGCGGTGCGCGGTGGTGTGACGGACCTGCTGGAGGACGCCCAGTAGCGACGCCCACAGAGGACGGACGGGAGGCGCGGTGCGAGCTGGCACCGCGCCTCCCTCTGCCGTCTTCAAATTACGGTGCCTCGCAGTCAGGGATGGGTCCTTGCCGGCACCCGACCCGGGGGGGCTCGCTCCTAACGCATCGGGAGATGACGGGCCCACCGAAGAGCCTCGCCGCGGGCGACCGAGCAGCAAGACCTCAGCAGTAAGCAGGAGCCACATCAAGTCAGCGTCACCGCTCCTGTCGGCCGCCGTTCAAACTGTTCGGCACTCAGCAGCAGAGACAGTCCCACGCGTACTTCTGTCCGGATTCACTGCCATCTCACTTGTCCAACCCACCGCAGACTGACGCTGCTCCTTGCTTTCACCGTGACCGGGAGCTCGTGCGCTGAGTCACCGTCGCAGCAGTGCTGCCGACCGTTCACGGTCGGCGCCACTGGTCTGTCGCAACTCGGGCGGCGAGAACAGGCCAACTCTGGCGGTGAACCCTGAGGAGCTACACGGCGACGCGAGGTCCCGGTCGCACCATAACCTCTTCGATCCGCTCCGCCCGCCACGCAGCGAGGACCTCGCGGAACACGACGGGTCCGGGTCCGAATGACGTGTTCCCGGACGACGCGGTGCCCTCGCGGTTGTAGTACCCCGGCGTGCACTCGGCGCAGAACCGGTAGTTGTCGATCGCGACCTCGCGGATGGTCGCGACCCAGGCGCCCTGCGCGGCGACGGTGGGCTCGACGTACCGAACCCCCATCGCTCGCGCTCGCGCAACGCGGACGACCTCAGCGACGTGCTCCGCCTGGTCCTGCAGGATGTGGACGAAGTTCACGGAGTTCGCGTTCTGCAGCGGCCCGAGCTGGAATAGGTTCGGGAACCCGTGCGTCGTGAAGCCGTGCAGGGTACGTGGTCCGTGTGTCGCCCAGGTCTCGAGCAGCGTCGTCCCGTCGCGGCCGTACACCGGCAAGGAGCCGGACAGCACCCCGGAGACGCCGACGTCGAACCCGGTCGCGAAGACGACGCAGTCGACCTCGTACTCGGTGTCGCCGACGACGACTCCGGTCTCGGTCATGCGCGTGATCCCACCGGTGTCGGCCGTGTCGACGAGCGCGACGTTCGGCTCGTTGAACGCTTGCAGGTACAGGTCGCTGAACCCCGGGCGCTTGCACATGTAGCGGTACCAGGGCTTGAGGGCCTCGGCGGCCGCCGGATCCTCGACGATCTCGTCGACCCGGGCGCGCAACTCGTTCATCTTCCGGAAGTCGAGGAGCTCGTCGAGCCGTTCCCGTTCGGTGGGGTCGACGGACTCGTCGACCGTGCCGGTGATCGTAGTCCGCTGGATGCGGGCAGTCTCGGTCCACCCGTCCCGGGTGAGGTCCTCGTCGACGCGGTCGCGGGAGATGGTCCGGATGAAGTTCTCCTGCCGTTCGCGCTGCCACCCGGGCCGCAACGACGCGGCCCACGCGGGGTCGGTGCGCCGGTTGTCGCGGACGCCGATCGTCGACGGGGTGCGCTGGAACACGGTCAGCTGCGACGCGTCGCGCGCGAGGTGCGGGACGACCTGGATGCCGGTGGCGCCGGTGCCGATCACGGCGACCCGCTTATCGGCGAGGCCGGTCAGTCCGCCGTCTGCGGTGCCGCCGGTGTAGCCGTAGTCCCATCGGCTGGTGTGGAAGGTGTGCCCGCGGAACGTGTCGACGCCGGGGATGCCGGGGAGCTTCGGCTCGGTCAGGGTCCCGGAGGACGTGATGACGAAGCGGGCGCGGAACCGGTCGCCCCGGTCGGTGGCGACGAACCACACGGCCTCGTCCTCGTCCCACCGGAGCTCGGTGGCGCGCGTCTGGAACAGCACGTCGCGGTAGAGGTCGAACGTCTGCCCGATCGCCATCGCGTGCTGACGGATCTCCTCACCGGGGGCGTACCGCCACTTAGGGACGGTGCCGACCTCCTCGAGCAGCGGCATGTACACGCACGACTCGATGTCGCAGTGGATGCCCGGGTACCGGTTCCAGTACCAGGTGCCGCCGAAGTCACCGGCCTCGTCCATCATCCGGATGTCATGGACGCCGGCCTCCCGCAACCGCGCCGCGGTGACGAGTCCCCCGAAGCCGCCGCCGATGACGAGCACCTCGACCTCGGTCGTCACCGGCTCCCGCTCGGTCCTCGGCGTGTACGGGTCCTTGGCGTAGTAGCCGAACGATCCGCGGGTGGCTCGGTACTGACGGGCGCCGTCGGGACGGATCCGACGGTCGCGCTCCTGTCGGTACCTGGCCCGGAGCGCGTCGACGTCAATCTCGGCCGCCAGCCGGTCGGCCTCGGTCCTGGTCAGGGTCGTGGCGTCGGTCATGCGTTCCTCCCTCGTTGGTTCCCGGATCTCTGCCGGTCTGCCTGCCTGGAGGCGCGTGGCGGCGTCGCCACGCGCCTCCAGGCCGTCTCGTGGTCGCGTCCGTCAGACGACGGACCAGCCGCCGTCGCTCGGCAGGACCGCGCCGTTGACGTTCGCCGAGTCGTCGCTGAGCAGCCAGGTAATCGCCGCGGCGAGCTGCTCGGGCTGGGCCACCGGCGGGATAGTGGTCTGCATGATCGGACCGACGCGGCCCGCGGCGTACTCGCTGCGCATGGGCGCCTCGATGTTCGTCGCGACCGCGCCGGGTGCCACGGCGTTTGCGCGGATGCCCTGCGGCCCGTGGAAGAACGCGACGCTCTTCGTGAAGCCGGCGATGGCGTGCTTCGACGCGGTGTACGCCGCGCCCGCGGCGGACGCACGGAGCGCCGCCTCCGACGCGACGTTGACGACGGCTCCGCTGCCAGCGGAGATCATGAGCGGCAGCACGGCGCGGGTGAGTCGCATCGGTCCGGTGACGTTAACGCCGAAGACACGCTCCCAGGTGGCGTCGTCGACCTCGCTCGGCGGCAGGAAGGCGTCCATGATGCCCGCGACGTTCGCCAGGCCGTCGACCCGGTCGCCTACGGCGCCGATGATTGCATCAATCGTCTCGGCCGCCACGACGTCGCCCAGCACCGTCTCCACGTCCGCTCCGGCGAGCTCGGTGCGCAGCGCATCAAGCCGCTCGGCGACGACGTCGGTTGCGATGACATGGCCGCCCTCGTGTGCGATCCGGGTCGCGGTGGCGCGCCCGATACCCGAGCCGGCTCCGGTAACGATGATGGTCTTGCCGACGAATCGTCCGGCGGTGGTGTCGGTCATGTGGTCTCCTCACTGAGAGGCGCGTCCTGCGCCGATCTCAGTTGTAGCACTCAGTGCCGAAAGGAAACCATGAGCTCGCCGACCGACCGACCGACGGGACGACCCCGGACGATCGACCCCGACGCGGTCTCGCTCGTCGCACTCCGGCTCTTCAACGAGCAGGGGTTCGACACCGTGTCGATGGACGACGTCGCCATCGCGGCCGAGGTCAGCCGCCGCTCCCTGTTCCGCCTCTTCCCGAGCAAGGCCGCGCTCGTGTGGGCCGGAATCGACGAGTTCGCCACCCGGTTCACCGCGGCCCTCGACGCCCGACCCGCCTCCGAAACATCAGACGCCGCACTGCGGGCCGCGTACCGGATCGCGGCGACGTTCCCCGATGCCGCGGTCGAGGTCACCCGTCGGCGCTTCCGCGTCATCGCGGCGAATCCCACGCTCGAGCACATCGGCGACCCGACCATCGCGAGGCTGGCGTCGAGGATCGTCGAGTTCGTCGCCGACCGCGACGGAGCCCAGATCACATCGCTCGGGGTCGCCGTGCGCGCACGCATCCTCGCCTCAGCCGCATCGGCAGCCCTCGCGTGGTGGGCGCAGCACGGAACGGGCCGGCCGGAGGATGCAGTCGACGCCGCGCTCAAACTCGTGCCGGATCTACGCTGAGGCGCGCGCCGCGCGCTCCTGTTGGCGCGATTGGTCTCCGACGAAAGGCGCAGCGTGGGCTGGCTCTCTTCCATCGATTGGCCCGACGACGCTGTCAAACGACGTGTCTAACGCCGTATTTCAGACGAGTTGGTGTGGCAGTCGGACAAATTAGCTAGCGGACGACAGTCGCCGCAATCGATGCACGGTCGCGCACGATCCCAGTTCCGATAATAGTTCTTCTCGGAACGTTTCAGCGGCGGGGGAAGCGACAGAGGACAAAGCCACCCGGCGCCCGTCACACAATGTCGGGTAAAGGTCCCGGCGGCGGCCGACGTAAGCGAAACCCGGCCAGACATCGGATCGGCGTCGCTTCGAGCGCGCTCAGGAGTAGCGTCTGCACCGCCACCACCTGTCCCGGGGTGCGCACGGGGACAGAACGGACCACGCAATGCAGCGCATCGCCCGCTCGGCAGCACTCGGTGCTGCCGCGCTTCTCACGGTCGGGCTCATCAGCACATCAGGCGTCGTACCGGCTGAGGCTGCCACTCAGACCGGAGGGGTGCTGCAGATCCTCTCCCCGCACTACTCCGACCGCGGCACACCGCAATTCGCCGACGGGTCGAACGTGCAGCGGTACCTCTCCGACACGACCCGCGGTATCGACGCTCGGATGTCTGTCTCGAGCACCAGCAGCGCCTCGTTCATCCTGACGCCACCGGACGACAAGCCGTTGACCACCGGGGTGTACCGCCTCGTCGGGCAGCAGCCGTACGGTGCGAAGGTGCCCACGCTGGCGATCAACGGGGAGTACGTATACGGCGAGTTTGACATCATCGACATCGCTTCCGACCCCACCAACGGCACGATCACCCGCTTCGACGGCATCGTTCCGGGAATCGGTGAGTTCCGGTTCGGGGAAGACACTGCCGGATCCGTCATCTTCGGCGCTCGAAACATCGTCTTCGCGAAGACCTTCATCGGACTGCCCAAGACGATGCAGGTCAAGACGGTGCACAACACCGGATCTGCACCGGTCGCGCTCGGTGCGCCCGCCGTCAGCGGACTGCACGCCGCATCCTTCTCGGTCAGCGGTAGCACTTGCACGGCCACTCTCGCTGCCGGGGCAAGCTGCTCGTTCATGGTCGGTTTCGCGCCGAAGACTCCTGGTCCGGCCACCGCCGCTGTCAGCATGAGGGTCGGAACGGCAACCCGAAGCGTGCCCCTCACCGGTTCGGCATTCCTCGGCACGAGCGGTATGACCTCTTCCGGGAAGGGCATCGTTGATAAGGGCAAGACGACCAAGGTCACCAGTGCGAACACGGCCATGACCGTCGTGTCCAGTGCATACGGGTGGACGTTCAACGCGGATCGACTCGATGGCTCGGGTAGCGCGCTCAACCTCCGACTCACGACCCCGAACAAAACGCCATTCCCGGTCGGCACGACGAGGACCACCGTCAGCGGCGCGTACAGCCTCGTCGACACTGTGAACTCCAGTGGTTGCGACTCAAACGGTACGGTCACCGTGAAGCAGTTCACACTCGATGCCTTGACCGGGCTGCCGGACACGGTGGACATGTCGTTCACGCAATACTGCAACAACGGCGAGAAGCTGCCACAGACCGGCATTTTGCAGTGGCAAGCTCGTGCGGACGTCACAGCTCCGGCAGCCCCAAGCTCGGTCGCGGTCTCAGCGGCGGCGCCCCGGAGAGTCACCTGGAAGGCGTCGACGTCGAAGGACGCGAAGTCCGTTGTTGCGCGACTCGTACAGGGTTCCGGCGCGAACGTGACCCCACAGAGCGGCACCCCGCTGACGGTGATCGGTACCTCAGCGGCTGTGCCGTCGGTACCCGCGGGGCAGCAGTACACGGTCGCGGTGTTCGCCGTCGATGCGACCGGAAACGTCAGCAAAGCCGCAACCACCCGGTTTGGTACTGCTCCGGTGACGGTGATGGCGCCCGGCCGACCGACCATCACCAGCACCACCGACGGCACCGGGTCTGTGACGGTGGCGTTCACGGCGCCGGACAACGACGGCGGACTGCCGATCACTAGTTACATCCTGTCCACCACGTACGGCTCGTACACGGTGAGCGGTTCGTCAAGTCCGCTGACCCTCACCGACATGCCCGCTGGCAACAACATGGTGCGGGTCACAGCAGTCAACGCCGCAGGGAATGGAGCCGCCTCCTACGCGGTACCCATCAGCCCGAAGTAGCGCGGATACTCAATCACCCTGCGTCCGCTTGCTGGAAAGACCGACCCTTGCGGCCCGTGCGCGCGGCGTGCTCGTTAAAACTGTCGCGGCTGCTCCGAGCCGCCCAGTAGCGCGGCCACCCCGCGGGCGATTCGTCGAGCAGGGCGCCGGAGCGCGGCGACATCCGCCCGAAGGACTGGGGCATCGGCTACGGCCAGAACGGTGCCGAAACACACAACCTCAATCTTGCGCCCACAGGCACTGGCGCGGCGAGAACATGGTTCCGATAGACGATCGACTAGCGAACGCGCTCGACACTGCCACAAGCGGCCGAGTGCTGGATGGATGCCCGACCAGCCGAGAGGCATCACTGCAACAGGGATTGCACCGCGTTCCACAGATCGAACTGCTTACCGCCCGCGAGGAGCGCGCCAGCTTTCTTGTAACGGTAGTTGGTCGCGCCAGGCATGCCTGCGCCGAGCAATCGGACACTGCCGACGAGGTGACCATCACCGGCGCTCGTCACCTTCCAGTCCGAGGGAGATCCGACCGGTGGGCCTTCGCAGGTGACCACGTAACGGTGTCCCGTGTCGGTCTCGACTTCGAACTGCTGTACGTGGTCGAGGTCGGCGTCACGGTCCTGAGTTCGGCCGTGGACTGTCACCGATTTGATATTCGCTTGCACTGCTCGAGCTTCCTCGCTCTCCGAGGCGGGTGACCAGCTAGGGATGCTTGGGTTCAGCTGGTCGTTGCAACACCACCGTGAATCGGAGTGTTGCAGATGGGATCGAGGCTGGAGCACCGTGCCCGGGAGGCGCGGTTCTGGGAGCTACTCGGACGGGGCATGAGCAGGCCT
>NZ_CAJCKG010000043.1:0-23291 GCF_903970945.1 Curtobacterium sp. ME26 | reverse complement strand
GCTACGTCCGGGGCGTCGTGCGCGTCGAGGTCGCGGACCCCGCGGACCCGACGCCGTACTGGCTGGTGAGCGCGCGGAACCCGCAGGCGGTCGTGGACGCGCTGCGTTCCTGACGTCGGCTCGCGCCCGTTTCGTCGCCCGAGGGGCGGACGGGAGGCGCGGTGCACGCCCGCCACGCCCGTTCCTCCCCAGGACGGCCCGGCACGCGGAACGGCCCGCCACCCTCGACGGGTGACGGGCCGTTCGTGATCGCGTGCCTAGAGCGAGGCGCACTCCGCGCAGACGGGGCCGAGCTTCGACTCGTGGTCGAGCTGCGAGCGGTGCTTCACGAGGAAGCACTCGACGCAGGTGAACTCGTCGACCTGCGGGGGCAGCACGACGACGTCGAGGTCGACGTCGCTGAGGTCCTGTCCGGCGAGCTCGAAGCTGCCGGGGTTGTCCGAATCATCGTCGACGACCCCCGACATCTTGTCGGGCACGCGCTCCTTGAGGGCCTCGATCGACTCCGAGTCCGTGGAGGAGTCGTCGGTCTTCCTGGGGGCGTCGTAATCGGTGGCCATGCCCATCCGTTTCTCGTGTCGAGAGGTCGTCGCCGGTGATCGGCGGCGACAGTTTGCACCACGACCCGCGAGAGCGCAAACCGAACGCCGTGCGGGATCGTCAGGCGCTGCAACCCGTCGCCCACCACGGACATTCCCGCACGCCGGGCACGCTCCCGGGCGTCCCGGTACGTCCCGGTGCGACCCGCTCGGGCGCTCGTCCTCCCGGGAGTCCGCGGCACGCCCGTGCGCCTCCGCGGGAACGGGCGCGCCCGGCTGCATACTCCTGCAAGGTACGAGCACGACCGTACGCAACGCTCGGGAGGCGCAACCATGCAAGACGTGAGAGTCATCGGGGTCGAGTCCGGGGCACTCCTGCTCGCGACCGACGGCGGCACCGAGTTCCGGTTGCCGGTCACCGCGTCGCTGTCGAGCCAGGTGCGCCAGGCGAACCCCGACGCCGGTCCGCACAAGCGCGTGTCCCCGAAGGACGTGCAGGCTCGCATCCGGGGCGGTGCGGACGCCGCCGACGTGGCCGCCGCGCTCGACGTCGACGTCGAGTACGTCCGACGCTTCGAGGGTCCCGTGCTCGCCGAGCGCGCGTTCGTCCTCGACGCTGCGCGCCGGGTCCCGGTGACGCCGGCCGACGACGAGTCCCCCGACACCTTCGGCGCGGCCATCGAGGCCAAGCTCGAGTCCGGCGACGCCCGGTCGGTCGCGTGGGGCTCGTGGAAGGACCCCGAGCAGGGCTGGCAGGTGCGCGTCCGCTACACCGCGTCCGAGGTCGAGCACGACGCGCAGTGGCTGTTCGACCCGAAGACGTCGACGCTCGTGCCCGACAACGGCGACGCCCACCGGCTCTCGCACACCGAGGACGAGGGCATCGCGCCGCGCCTCCGCGCCGTCGAGAACGACCACCAGGACACCGACGGCACGCGGTTCGACTCGGGCGCGTTCCGCGTCGAGCAGGACGACCACGACGCCGTCGAGCCCGAGGTGCAGGACCGTCCGCTCCGTGCGCCGCTCCCCCGCATCGGCGCCGCCCCGGTCGAGGAGCGCTCGCCCGGCAACGAGACCGCCGACCTGCTCGAGGCCCTCCGGCGTCGTCGCGGTGAACGTGAGGCCGCGTCCTTCACGGAGCAGCAGGACGAACCGCGCGGTACCTCCATCAGCGTCGTCGACGTCCCGCTGCAGGGCTGGGACGCCTCCCCCGCCTCCGCTCCCGAGCAGGAGGACCGCCCGACGTCGGCCCCGGGGTCCGAGAACCGTCCGGAGCGCAAGAAGCGCAACCGCCGCTCGATGCCGAGCTGGGACGAGATCGTCTTCGGCACCCGCCCGGAGGACCCCGCCTGATCCGCTCCCTCCCGAGCCGCGCCCGTCGGACGGGAGGCCCGGTGCAGCCCCGCAGCGCTCGTCGCGCTGCGGGGCTGCACCCGTTCCGGCGCCGGGTCAGCCCGCGAAGGCACCCGCCAGTCGCAGGGGTACGAACACCTCGTCGTCGGTCAGGGCGCCGTGCTGTCCGATCATCCGCTTCGGCTCCTTCCGCGGGTCGAGCTCGCGGTCGTCGTTGAACGCCCACGACCCCCGCGCGACCACCACCACGTCACCGATGCGCGGGAGCACGCGGTCGTCGACGGCGCCGAACCAGCCCGCTGCGACCGCCTCGTCGCGGCTCGCGACGTACGCCTTCTTGCCGTAGCGCGTGCGCCAGGCCGCCACGAGTGCGGGGACGTCGGTGCCCGGCCGGACGGCGAGCTGCCGGCAGCGCGGGTCCCCGGCGATCGCGACGACGTCGACGAGCAGCGCCGGGTCCATCGCGATGTTCGCCTCCGGCGGCACGTCGAGCACGCCGTGGTCGGCCGTGACGAGGATCCCGACGTCCGGGCCGCTGCGTGCCGCGAGCCGGGCGAGCTCGCCGTCGAGCTGCTCGAGCGCCGCGGTCCACCGGTCGGACTCCCAGCCGCGCTTGTGGCCGATCGAGTCGAGCTCGGGCACGTAGAGGTACACGAGCGACCGGCCCGCGGCGGTCTCGGCCAGCGCGGCATCCACCCGCTGCGGGATGCTGTCCGCCGCCGCGTACCGGGCACCGCCGAGCACGTTCGCGGTCATGCCGGACGACTCGTACCGCGCCGGGCCGACGACGACGGGCTCGACGCCCAGCGCCGCCGCCTCGGTGAAGACGGTGCTCGCGAGCAGCCACCCGGCGGGCACCTCGTCGTCCCACCCGCTGAGCAGGTTGACCACCCGCTCGGTGCCGGGCTCCCAGCCGCTGTAGCCCACCACGCCGTGCGTGCCGGGCGAGCGACCGGTGGTCAGCGTGCTCAGGGCCGCGGCGGTCGTCGTGGGGAAGCCGCTCCGCAGGCGCTTCAGCGTGCCGCCGCCCGTGGCGGCGGTGAGCCAGCGCGCGTGGCCGGCGCGGGCCGACAGTGCCGACGAGCCGAGGCCGTCGACCAGCACGACGACGACGGAACGGGCGGGGCGGAGCGCGATCCGAGCCTCCCGTCCGGTGGCACGCAACCAGGCGTCGTCGGCGGCGCCGAGCGCGACGAGGCAACTCGGGAGCACGTCGGCGAGGTTCGCGGTGGCGTCGGGGGCGCTCGGTAGGCTGGGGGGCACCCCACGATCCTCCCAGAAAGGTCCCATGGCACGCACGGAAGCAGTCGGCCTGCCCGACGGTGAGCGCATCGAGGACGTCGACGTCTCCGAGGAGATGCAGGGTTCGTTCCTCGAGTACGCGTACTCCGTCATCTACTCGCGGGCCCTGCCGGACGCGCGCGACGGCCTGAAGCCGGTGCAGCGTCGCATCCTGTACCAGATGGCCGAGATGGGACTGCGGCCGGACCGGGGGCACGTGAAGAGCGCCCGCGTCACGGGCGAGGTCATGGGCAAGCTGCACCCGCACGGCGACAGCGCGATCTACGACGCCCTGGTGCGCATGGCGCAGTCGTTCACGATGCGCGTGCCGCTCGTCGACGGACACGGCAACTTCGGGTCGCTCGACGACGGGCCCGCAGCCGCGCGGTACACCGAAGCGCGACTCGCCGAGCCGTCGATGGCGATGACCGAGGGCCTGGGCGAGGACGTCGTCGACTTCGTCCCGAACTACGACAACCAGATCATGCAGCCGGGCGTGCTGCCCGCGGCGTTCCCGAACCTGCTCGTCAACGGCGCGTCCGGCATCGCGGTCGGGATGGCGACGAACATGGCGCCGCACAACCTCGGCGAGGTCGTCGAGGCGGCGAAGCACCTGCTGATGAACCCGCAGGCGACGCTCGACGAGCTGATGGAGTTCGTCCCGGGTCCCGACCTGCCCTCCGGCGGCACGATCGTCGGGCTCTCCGGGGTCCGCGACGCCTACGCCACCGGCCGCGGTTCCTTCCGCACGCGCGCCAAGGTGAGCATCGAGAACCTCACGCCGCGCAAGGTCGGCCTCGTCGTCACCGAGCTGCCGTACCTCGTCGGACCCGAGCGGGTGATCGAGAAGATCAAGGACGGCGTCCAGGCGAAGAAGCTCGTCGGGATCTCCGACGTGAACGACCTCACCGACCGGAACCACGGGCTCCGGCTCGTCATCGGCATCAAGTCCGGCTTCAACCCGTCGGCCGTGCTCGAGCAGCTGTACAAGCACACCCCGCTCGAGGACGGCTTCGGCATCAACAACGTCGCCCTCGTCGACGGCTCGCCCCGGACGCTCGGGCTGCGGGAGCTGCTCGACGTCTACGTGCGGCACCGTCTCGCCGTCGTCACGCGCCGCTCCGAGTACCGCCTGGCACGACGGCGCGAGCGGCTGCACCTGGTCGAGGGGCTCCTCGTCGCCATCCTCGACATCGACGAGGTCATCGAGGTCATCCGGTCCTCCGACGACTCCGAGGCGGCGCGCACACGACTGCAGGACGTCTTCGACCTCTCCGAGGTGCAGGCCGAGTACATCCTCGAGCTGCGGCTCCGACGCCTGACGAAGTTCTCGCGCCTCGAGCTCGAGGGCGAGCGCGACCAGTTGCTCGCGGACATCGCCGCGCTCGAGGAACTGCTCGCCTCCGACGACCGGCTGCGTGCCCAGGTGGCCCTCGAGCTGACCGAGGTGTCCGACCGCTTCGCGACCCCGCGTCGCACCCTGCTCACCGAGGCCGACGCGCCGGTGAAGGGCGGGCGGAAGGCCGCCGTCGACCCCGAGTCGCTGCAGATCGCGGACGCCCCGTGCCGCGTGCTGCTCTCCACCACGGGCCGACTCGTGCGGGTCGACGTCCCGGACACCGACCTCGGCATCGTCCGCGTCCCTCAGCGCTCCAAGCACGACGCCGTCCGCTCGACGGTGCTGTCGACGGTGCGCGGGCAGGTCGGCGCGCTGACGTCCACCGGGCGCGTGCTCCGCTTCTCCCCCGTCGACGTCCCCGCCGTCCCGCCCGCCTCGGTCCGGCTGGATGCCGGGGTCCGGGTGGGGGACTACCTCGGCATCACGCGGACCGAGACGGTCGTCGCACTCGTCGACCTGTCGACCGGCGCCGCGGACTCCGTCGCGATCGGCACCGCGCAGGGCACCGTCAAGCGCGTCGCCACGGGCGCCTGGCCGGACAAGGACGAGTTCGTCGCGATCGGCCTGAAGCCGAAGGACACCGTCGTCGGGGCCGCGCAGGCTCCCGAGTCCGACGACCTCGTCTTCATCACGTCGAACGCGCAGCTGTTGCGGTTCCCGGCGTCGGGCGTCCGTCCCCAGGGCCTGCCCGCGGGCGGCGTCGCCGGGGTCTCGCTGGCCTCGGGCGCCACGGTGATCTGGTTCGGGTCCGTCGCCCGCTCGGACGACGCCGTGGTCGCGACCGTGTCGACGGCCTCGGGTGCCCTGCCCGGAACGGACGCTGGTCGCGCGAAGGTGTCCGCGTTCTCCGAGTTCCCGGCGAAGGGCCGCGCGACCCAGGGCGTCCGGGCGCACGCGTTCCTCAAGGGCGAGGACGGGCTGACCGTGGCGTGGGCCGGCATCGCACCGCCGCACGCGGTCGGGGTCGACGGAGCCGCACGGACGCTGCCGGACTGGCTCTCGAAGCGCGACGGGTCGGGGGCGCCGCTCGAGGCCGTGATCGACTCCATCGGCGGGAGCGCCGCGGCGCTCGACGGGACCGCGGGCGAGGCGTAGGCGCGCCCGGGCGGACATCCGCTCGGACGCCAGCCTGCTGCTCAGGACACCCTCGAGTCCGCGAGACGCACCGCAGTCCGCGAGACGCCGTCCGATTCGGCGGCGTCTCGGCGCGAGAGCGGCGTCTCGGGCCGCGCTACGCGTCGATGCGGTCGCGGTCGAGGCCCTCGCCGGCGAGGATGAACTCCTTGCGCGGCGCGACGTCGTTCCCCATGAGGAGTTCGAAGACCTTCGCGGCACCCTCGGCGTCGGTGATGTTCACTCGGCGGAGCGTCCGGTGCGTGCGGTCCATCGTCGTCTCCGCGAGCTGGTCGGCGTCCATCTCCCCCAGGCCCTTGTACCGCTGGATCGGCTCCTGGTACTTCTTGCCCTGCTTCGCGAGCTTCTTCAGGACGGCCTGCAGTTCGGCCTCCGAGTAGGTGTACAGCGTGTCGTTCGGCTTCCCGCGATTGACGACGACCACCCGGTGGAGCGGCGGGACGGCGGCGAACACCCGGCCCTGCTCGATCATCGGTCGCATGTACCGGAAGAACAGCGTGAGCAGCAGCGTGCGGATGTGGGCGCCGTCGACGTCGGCGTCCGACATGATGATGACCTTGCCGTAGCGCGCCTGGTCGATCTCGAACGAGCGGCCGGAGCCGGCGCCGATCACCTGGATGATCGAGGCGCACTCGGCGTTGGACAGCATGTCCGACACCGACGCCTTCTGCACGTTGAGGATCTTGCCGCGGATCGGCAGCAGCGCCTGGTACTCGCTGTTGCGGGCGAGCTTGGCGGTCCCGAGCGCGGAGTCGCCCTCGACGATGAAGAGCTCGGTGCCCTCGGCGTCCTGCTTGCGGCAGTCCGCGAGCTTCGTCGGCAACGAGGAGTTCTCGAGCGCGTTCTTCCGGCGCTGGGTCTCCTTGTGCGCCCGGGCCGAGATGCGGGTCTTCATCTCCGCGACGACCTTCTCGAGCAGCGTGGCGGCCTGCGCCTTCTCGGTGCGCTGCGTCGAGGTCAGGATCTCGGTGAGTCGCTTCGACACCACCTGGTCGACGATCTTCCGGACCGCGGGCGTGCCGAGGACCTCCTTCGTCTGCCCCTCGAACTGCGGCTCGGGCAGGCGGACGGTCAGCACGGCCGTGAGCCCGGCGAGCACGTCGTCCTTCTCGAGCTTGTCCTGACCGACCTTGAGCTTCCGCGCGTTCGCCTCGACCTGGGTGCGGACGGCCTTCACGAGCCCCGACTCGAAGCCGGTCAGGTGCGTGCCGCCCTTCGGGGTCGCGATGATGTTCACGAAGCTGCGCTCGATGGTCTCGTAGCCGCTGCCCCAGCGCAGCGCGATGTCGACCTGGCACTCGCGGTCGACCGAGGTCGACACCATGTGGCCCTTGTCGTCGAGCATCGGCACGGTCTCGGTGAACGTCCCCGTGCCCTCGATCCGCCAGACGTCGGTCACAGCGGTGTCGACGGCGAGGTGCTCGACGAACTCGCTGATGCCGCCCTCGTAGCGGAAGCGCTCGATGACGGGTCCGGACTCGACGGGCGCGCCCGTGGCGACCGCCCGTGCGGCGGCGGCCTCGATCGACGAGGGCCGCTCGTCGGTGATGGTGATGCCGAGGCCCGGCACCAGGAACGCGGTCTGGCGCGCGCGGCTCACCAGGTCGGTGGTGCTGAACTTCGCGTCCGCGGTGAAGATCTGCCGGTCGGCCCAGTAGCGGATGCGGGACCCGGTGACGCCCCGCTTCACCTTGCCGACGACGCGCAGTTCGCTGCCGGACGTGAACGGGGAGAACGGTGCGTCCGGGCCGTCACCGGCGAACGTGCCGGGCTCACCACGGTGGAACGACATGGCGTAGGTCTTGCCGCCGCGGTCGACCTCCACGTCGAGCCGCTCGGACAGCGCGTTCACCACCGAGGCGCCCACACCGTGCAGGCCACCGGACGCGGCGTACGACCCGGAGCCGAACTTCCCGCCCGCGTGGAGCTTCGTGAAGACGACCTCGACACCGGTCAGCCCGGTCTTCGGCTCGACGTCGACCGGGATACCCCGGGCGGTGTCGCGGACCTCGACCGAACCGTCGTCGTGCAGGACGACACCGATCTCGTCGCCGTGGCCGGCGAGGGCCTCGTCGACGGAGTTGTCGATGATCTCCCACAGGCAGTGCATGAGCCCCCGCGAGTCGGTGGACCCGATGTACATGCCGGGACGCTTCCGGACCGCCTCGAGTCCCTCGAGGACGGAGAGGTGGCGTGCGGAGTAGTCGGAGCTCACCTGCCGATGGTACCGACGGGCACCGACAGCCTCGGCCCCGGTGAGCGGCGCGCCTCGGACTGGGGACAACTGCTCCGCGGTCAGCGAAACAGGCCGCCCCGGATGCACGTCTCCCAGCCACCTCGTGTTCAAATGAGTGCACGAAGCGCCACCACCTGCGATCCGTGAGGAGCACAGCAATGACCCAGACCGTGCAGGACCTCTCCATCGACGAGACCAGCAGCCACCAGCTCACCGCTGCTGACCGCTGCGACAGCTGCGGAGCGCAGGCCTACATCCGCGCCACCATGGCCAGTGGCGAGCTCTACTTCTGCGCTCACCACGGCGCCGAGTTCAAGGACAAGCTCGCGGCGACCGCCATCGAGTGGCACGACGAGAGCAGCCGACTCCACGAGTCGAAGTAGTCGTCACCCGACGAACGGACGGGAGGCGCGGTGCCAGCTGGCACCGCGCCTCCCGTCCGTTCGTGGTCGGATGTCGACCGCAGGATCAGGCGATCCGCTTGAACGCCTTGTCGACGTAGCGGTCGATCGTCGCGCGCGCCTCGCGCGCGTACCGGTCGACGGTGGCCGTCCGCTCCGCGTCCGGCTGGTACGCGCGGTCGAGCCGCGCAGTGGCCGCAGCGAGGACCGCGTCGGTCAGCTGCGGGTTGAGCGGCAGGATCGGGCCCTGCGTGTGCGTGCCGAACGAGGTGCCGACGATCGCGCCCTCGACCGGGGCCCCGGCCTGGTTGCCGCCGCCGGACACGACGTCGGCGAAGGGCTCGACGCCGGCGCCGAGCTCGATGCGGGTGGCGTGGTCCTCGAACCCCGCGAGGCGCGTCGACGCACCGCCGAGCAGCGGGTACCGCGTGTCGAGCACGAAGTAGTTGACCCGTCGCTCAGCGCCGCGGACGGCACGCGCGTCGAACACCCCGAAGCCCGCCACCGGCGCGCCCTCGGTCGGCACGACCTCGTTCGTCGCCAGGTCGAACCCGCCGCCGACCGCGACGACCGGGACACCGGCGGCTGCGAGGTCGCGGACCGCACCGCCGACGCGCGTGACGTCGGCGCCGAGCGAACGCATGGCGCTGAGCGGGCCGTTGCCGACGACGACCACGTCCGCCGTCGTGGGCACCGGGTCGCCCGGCGCGTACTCGATCACCTCGGTGGCGATGTCCGCGGCCTCGGCACGGCGGACGAGCGCCGCGACGTTGCCGCGGTCGCCCGAGACGCCCATCTGGCGCGGGTAGACGTGCAGGATGGTCAACCGGTCGGCGGTCATGCCGTCTTCTCCATGTCGCCGTGGCCGAGGGCCTTGCGGGCGATCATCATGATCTCGTAGTTGACGATGAAGTTCTTCGTGCCGCTCGTCGTCGCACCGAGACCCTGCATGTGCCTGATGGCGGCCTCGACGTCGGGCTCCACGCGGCCGATGCGGACACCGGCGTGCTCGAGCGCGATCGCGATCTGCCAGGCCTTGTCGCCCGAGACGACGTCGACGTGGTCGAGCTTCGAGAAGTCGATGTCGTAGATCCACGAGATGTCCGGCGTGCCCTCGTCGATCGCCATGAGGACCTGCTCCGGGTGGTCCGGCAGGGCATCGAGGTTGAGCTGCAGGCTCGCGGCGTTCTTGAACATCGTGAACTCGGCGGACTCCCCCGCGATGGGCAGCCGCTCACCGCGCCCGTACGCCGGCTTCATCGTGCCGAACGCCTTCGTGACGGCGTCCGCGCGGAACTGCGCACCGAGTGCGGCACTCGCGGTGGCCGTCGCGGCGGCGGCGTCGACCGCGTAGTGCAGCCCTCGGGCCGGCAGGCGGACCGGGATGTCCGTCCCGTCGAACCGCAAGGTCGCACCGTCGCCGGTGTTCGCCACGACCTCGGACTCGGCCGGGTTCGGTTCCCCGGCGGTGCGGTCGAAGTCGTCGGCGTTCTGCAGGCCGTTCGGGGCGGCGGCCACGACCTCGGCACTCGCACCGAAGCGGAGCACGCGCTGGCCGGAGCGGCCGACGTACGCGTCGAGGAACTGGTCGTCGCGGTTCGTGATGACGTTCGCGGTCGACAGCGCAGCGGTGTCGAGCATCATCGTCGCGACGCGCTCGGTCTCGAAGAACCGGTAGAGCTGGTCGACCTGGACGTTGAGCATCGTCACCGTCGACGGCGACAGGATCCCGGCGAGCTCGACCGCGAAGGCCTCGTCGACCTCGAGGATGCCGATGTCCGCCTTGAGCCGACCGGTCAGCGACACCTCGGACAGGAGCGCCGAGGCGATCCCCTGCGGCAGGTTGGCACCCGAGGGGTTCGTGAAGACGCGGAGGCCGTGCGCCCGGACGATGTCCGAGATCATGTGCGTCGTCGTGGACTTGCCGTTCGACCCGAGCACGAAGACGACGCCGTTCGGGAACTGCTTCGTCACGTGCTGCAGGAAGTCCGGCACGAGCTTCAGGACGATGTAGCCCGGGTAGGCGGATCCACCGCCCCGCGCTCGTGCGAGGGCGCGGAGGATCCGCCCGACCAGGATCGGGACGAGGAAGCGCATGCCGGCTTACTCGAGGTAGTCGCGGAGCGACTGCGACCGGGACGGGTGGCGGAGCTTCGCCATCGTCTTCGACTCGATCTGGCGGATCCGCTCGCGCGTCACGCCGAACGTGTCACCGATCTGGTCGAGGGTCTTCGGCTGGCCGTCACCGAGGCCGAAGCGCATGCGGATGACGCCCGCCTCGCGCTCGGACAGGGAGTCGAGCAGGCTCTCGAGCTGCTTCTGCAGCATCGTGAAGCCCACCGCGTCGGCCGGCACGACCGCCTCGGTGTCCTCGATCAGGTCGCCGAACTCCGAGTCGCCGTCCTCACCCAGCGGGGTGTGGAGCGAGATCGGCTCGCGACCGTACTTCTGGACCTCGACGACCTTCTCCGGGGTCATGTCGAGCTCGCGGGCGAGCTCTTCCGGCGTGGGCTCGCGACCGAGGTCCTGGAGCATCTGGCGCTGCACGCGGGCGAGCTTGTTGATGACCTCGACCATGTGCACCGGGATGCGGATGGTGCGGGCCTGGTCGGCCATCGCGCGGGTGATCGCCTGACGGATCCACCACGTGGCGTAGGTCGAGAACTTGAAGCCCTTGGTGTAGTCGAACTTCTCGACCGCACGGATCAGGCCCAGGTTGCCCTCCTGGATCAGGTCCAGGAACTGCATGCCGCGGCCGGTGTACCGCTTCGCGAGCGAGACGACGAGACGGAGGTTCGCGCCGAGCAGGTGCGACTTCGCGCGCTGACCGTCACGGGCGACCCAGCGGAGCTCGCGCTCCTCGGGCTTCGACAGACCGGTCGAGTGCTGGAGCTTGTCCTCCGCGAACAGGCCGGCCTCGATGCGCATCGCGAGCTCGACCTCCTGCTCGGCGTTGAGCAGCGCGACCTTGCCGATCTGCTTGAGGTAGTCCTTCACCGGGTCGGCGGTCGCACCCGTGATGGTGGTCGAGTAGACCGGTGCCTCGTCGTCGTCGGACTGCGAGATGACGAGCGCGCCCGCGGCGACCGCAGCGGCGGCGTCCGGCTTCGCGGTCTTGTCCTCGGTGTCGTCCGTCGTGTCCTCGGCGTCGGTGTCGTCGGGGGTCTCGACGGCGTCGTCGGCGGGCTCGGCGGCCGCGTCGTCCTCGTCCTCGTCGTCGTCCTGCTTCTTCGCGCGGGTCGACGCCTTCTTCGGTGCGGCCTTCTTCGCGGCGGTGGTCTTCGCTGCGGTGGTCCTCGTGGCGCGCTTCTTCGGCGCAGCCTTCCCCTCGGCCGCGTCGGCGTCGTCCGCCGCGACGGCCTCGGGCTCGTTGTCCTTCGTGGGATCGATCGTCGTGCTCCGGGCAGCCATGCGATCACCTCTCTCGTCATGCCACGTTCGTGGGGTCGTGGCCTCCCTCGCCGCCCAGGGCCTGGGCCGCAGTCCCCCGCGTCGTCAGGTCCTACCGTTCCGGGCAGCATGAGGACCCATGTCAAGTCCCCCGACTTCCACGGCGCGGTGCAGTGCCGTGGAGATCCGGGGCCCGATGGGTCCGTCCTCCATTATTGCACGGCCTTCTTCCGCAGGCGCGCAACCAGTGCAACCCAGAGCGGGCCCACCCGTATTCCGTCCTGCGCGTGCATGTCCCGCCGGGTCCGCCGGCGGGCGAGCAGGAGCATCACGACGCCGAGACCGACCACGACGTACTGCACCGTCAGCGCCACGCGGAAGTTCTCCCAGTCGAAGACCGTCCGCCCGGTCGCCCCGGAGACGACGTCGAGCAGGGTGCCGATGAGGAACATCATCACGAAGGCCGCGAGGAAGCCGCCGACGTTCACCACGCCGTTCGCCGAACCGAGGGACCCGACGGGGTTGAAGCTCCGCGCGAAGTCGAAGCCGATGAGCGACCCGGGCCCGCCGACGCCCATCGCGAGCACGAGGAGCACGAGCAGCCACGTCGGCGGGTGCCCGGGCCAGAGCAGCACGGCCGTCCAGACGACCCCGAGCGCCAGGACGATGCCGAGCACCAGGTTCGATCGGCGGAGCGGGAAGCGCGCGCAGAGCACGCCGAGCACCGGGCCGGCGACGAATCCCGTGACGACGATCACCGTGAGGAACCCGGCCGCCTCGCTCGGGGTGTAGCCGAGACCACGGAGCATCGGGACGCCCCAGAGCAGGGAGAACACCGTGCCCGAGGACTGCGTGACGTAGTGCGACCAGAACCCGAGCTGCGTGCCGGGGCGCCGGAGCGCGTGCCCGAACGTGTGGAACGCGCCGCGCCACGAGTGCGGGAGGGGCAGCGGGATCGTGTCGGTGCGGACCGGCACCGGACCGTTCCGCACGAAGGCCACCGCGAGCAGCAGGCCCACCAGGCTCGCGGCCGCCGCGACGCCGAAGGCCGGCGTCCACCCCGCCGTGTGCAGGAGCACGGCGAACGGGAAGGCCGAGAGGATCTGGCCGACCTGGCCGAGGTTGCCCGTCCACTGCGAGATCTGCGGCAGGATCCGGCCGCTGAACCACATCGGCACGAGCCGGATGACCGAGATGAACGTCATGGCGTCACCGGCACCGACGAGCACCCGTCCCGCGATCGCCGGTCCGATCGTCGGCGAGAAGGCCACGACGGCCTGCCCGACCACGAGGAGGGCGGCCCCGAGGAGCACGAGCTTCCGCGGCCCGACACGGTCGAGCGCGATGCCGACGGGGATCTGCAGACCGGCGTAGACGGCGATCTGCACGACGGCGAGCGTCGACAGGACCGCCGCGGAGACCGCGAAGCGGTCCTGCGCGTCGACCCCGGAGACGCCGAGGGACGAGCGCTGCACCACGGCGAGGACGTAGGCGAGCACCGCGACGCCCCAGACGAGGAAGGCACGGCGGGAGTTCACCCGACCAGGCTAGCGACGTGCGCACCGCGCCCGGACCGACCTGTGGAGGACGCGGCGTGCGGGGCGGACGGTGGATCAGCCTCCCGGCCGCGACCGGTGCCGGCGACGCGCCGTCAGTCCGTGGGGGCGTCCCCGTCGGGTCGACGGTCGGCGAGGAAGCGTTCCAGCTCCGCGGCGATCGCGTCGGCCGTCGGGACCTGCCCGTGGACACCGGTCAGCGGCGACGCGACCGCGTTGCCCTCCATGTAGGTGTCGTGCCGTTCCTCGAGCACGGCGACCAGGCGCTGCAGCTCGGGGTTGCCGGCGACCTGCTCGTCGACGCGCGTGCGGAACTCGCGGTCGGCCTCGCGCAGGGCGTCGGTCGGGAAGATCAGGCCCGTGGCGGCCGAGATGCTCGACAGGCCCGTGACGGCGGCGTCCGGGAACTCGGTGTCGCCGAGGTAGTGCGGCACGAGGAGGACGAGCCCGGTGACCTGCTCGCCGAGCTGCGTCAGCCGGTGCTCGACGAGGTGCAGGACGTTCGCGGGAGCCTGCGTCTCGGGCTTCCACACGCTCATCTGCTCGACGAGGTCGGCCCGGGTGCCGGACACGGTCAGGTTGATCGTCCGGGTGTGCGGCACGGGCATCGGGATGGACTGCAACCACGTCGTGTCCGCGACGCCGAGGTCGTCGGCGAGCCCGGTGACGGCGTCGACGAAGCGGTTCCACTGGAAGTCCGGCTCGTACCCGGTGAGGAACAGGAACGGCTGCCCGAGCTCGTCGCGCACGAGGTGCAGCGCGAGGCGAGGGGGCTCGACCGCCGTGATGTGGTCGTGCTCGAAGGTGATCACCGGTCGCCGTGCGCGCCAGTCGAGGAGCACGTCGGGGTCGAACTCGGCGACCAGCTCGTGGTCGAGCCCGTCGAGGATGGACGACGTCACCTGCGCGACCGCGGACCCGGCGTCCACGAAGCCGGTCAGGCCCGCGACCAGGTGCAGCCCGGCCGGGACGGTCGGTGCGCCGACGGCGACGGTGTACAGGTCCTCAGGGTGGTCCACGTCCCCATGCTAGGCGGCGCCCCCGACCGTCCCGTGCGCGGTCCCGACGCTCTCGGCGAACACGTGCTGGATAGGCTTGCCGCATGGTCCGACCGACGCTCTCCACCACCTCCACGACCCTCTCCGACGTCGACGTCCTCGTGCTCGGCGTCCGCGCCGGCACCGACGGCGGCGCGCCCGCGATCGCGCCGAGCGCGGCGGGCACCCCCGACGCGCTCGCCGACCTCGACCTCGGTTCGATCGGCGTCACCGGCGCGAAGGACCAGCTCGTCCGGCTCCCCGGCACCGGCGTCGCCGCGGCCGGCATCGCGCTGGTCGGCCTCGGGACGGCCCTCGATGCCGCCGCCGTGCGCGCCGCCGCGGGCAGCGCCGTCCGCCAGCTCCCCCAGGTGTCGTCCATCGCCCTCGCGCTGCCGACCGACTCGGCCGAGCTCGTCGAGGCGGCACTCGAGGGTGCCGCACTCGGTGCGTACGCGTTCACCCGGCACAAGGGAACCGGCACGACCGGCCCGACCCGGGGCGACCAGCGGATCGAGGTCGTCGCGCCCGCCGACACCGCGGCGGACGCGACCGTCCGCCCGGCGATCGTCGCCGACGCCGCGGCGCTCGTGCGCGACCTGGTCAACACCGCCGCCGGCGACCTCGGCCCCGCGGACGTCGCCGACGTCGCCGTGGCCCAGGCCGAGGGCCTCCCCCTCACCGTCGAGGTCCTCGACGAGCACCAGCTCGAGGAGCAGGGGTTCGGCGGCATCGCCGGGGTCGGCCGCGGTTCCGAGCGCCCGCCGCGCCTGGTCGTCGTCCGCTACGAGCCGGCGTCCGCGAGCAGGCACCTCGCCCTGGTCGGCAAGGGGATCACGTTCGACTCGGGCGGCCTCTCGCTCAAGCCCGCCGCGTCGATGCTCGGCATGAAGACCGACATGACCGGCGCCGCGACCGTGCTCGCCGCGACGATCGCCGCGGCCCGCCTCGGGCTCGACACGCGCGTGACGGCCTGGCTCTGCCTCGCCGAGAACATGCCCTCCGGGTCCGCGACCCGTCCGGGCGACGTCCTGACGCTGAAGAACGGCAAGACCGTCGAGGTCACGAACACCGACGCCGAGGGCCGGCTCGTCCTCGGCGACGGCATGGCCGCGGCCTCGCTCGAGCAGCCCGACGCGATCGTCGACGTCGCGACGCTGACCGGCGCGCAGGTCGTCGCACTCGGCGACCGCACCACCGGCCTGATGGGCAGCGACGACCTCGTCGCACGGGTCCGGGCGGTGGCCGACGCCGCCGCCGAGCCGATCTGGCCGATGCCGCTGCCCGAGGAGCTCGACGCACGGCTCGCCAGCGACGTCGCCGACATGGTGAACGCGACCGTCGGCAACCCCGCCGGCGGGATGCTCCTGGCCGGCAAGTTCCTCGAGCGGTTCGTCGGCGAGGGCATCGAGTGGGCGCACCTCGACATCGCCGGGCCGTCCGAGCACAAGGGCGGCGGCTACGGCTGGCTCGGCAAGGGTGCCACCGGCGTCATGGTGCGCACGCTCGTCGGACTCGCAGAAGAGCTCCAGTCCAGGTAGTAGGTTGGACCCGGCGGGCTGCGCACCGACGCGCGCCCGCCGGAACCAGCGGGACGGGACCGGAACCATGCGGTCCGACCGTCGGACGCCGCCGCCGCGGTGTCCAGCGGGGTCCGACCCGGGCCCCGACACGCACGAGGGAGTTGCACCAGGTGACGGAACAGACTTACGACGTCGTGGTCCTCGGTGGCGGTAGTGGTGGCTACGCGGCCGCGCTCCGGGCCGCCGAGCTCGGCATGAGCGTCGCGCTCATCGAGGGAGACAAGCTCGGGGGCACCTGCCTGCACCGCGGCTGCATCCCGACCAAGGCGCTGCTGCACGCCGCCGAGGTCGCCGACGCCACCCGCGACGCCGAGCAGTACGGCGTCATCGCCGAGTTCGCCGGCGTCGAGGTGCCCAAGGTCATCGACTACCAGCAGGGCGTCATCAACTCGAAGTACAAGGGCCTGCAGGGCCTGGTCAAGGCGCGCGGCATCACCGTCGTCCAGGGCTGGGGCCGCCTGACCTCGCAGAACACGGTGCAGGTCGGCGACCAGACGGTCACCGGTCGCAACGTCGTGCTGGCCACCGGCTCGTACTCGAAGTCCCTGCCGGGCCTCGAGATCGGCGGCCGCGTGATCACGTCCGAGACCGCGCTCAAGATGGACTACGTCCCGAACAAGGTCGTCATCCTCGGCGGCGGCGTCATCGGTGTCGAGTTCGCCAGCGTCTGGAAGTCGTTCGGCGCCGAGGTCACCATCGTCGAGGGCCTCCCCCACCTCATCCCCGCCGAGGACGAGTCGATGTCGAAGCAGCTCGAGCGCGCGTTCCGCAAGCGCGGCATCGAGTTCTCGCTCGGCATCCGGTTCGACCACGTCGACCAGCACGAGAACGGCGTGGTCGTCACGCTCGAGGACGGCAAGACCTTCGAGGGCGACGTCCTGCTCGTCGCGGTCGGCCGCGGCCCGCTCACGCAGAACATGGGCTTCGACGAGGTCGGCGTGGCGATGGACCGCGGGTTCGTCACCACCGACGAGCGCCTCGCCACGAACCTGCCGAACGTCTACGCGGTCGGCGACATCGTCCCCGGTCTGCAGCTCGCGCACCGCGGCTTCCAGCAGGGCATCTTCGTCGCCGAGGAGATCGCGGGCCTGAACCCGGTCGTCATCTCCGACACGAACATCCCGAAGGTCACCTACTCCGACCCGGAGGTCGCCTCCGTCGGGCTGTCCCAGGCCAAGGCCGAGGAGCAGTACGGCAGCGACAAGGTCGACACCTACGAGTACAACCTCGCCGGCAACGGCCGCAGCCACATCATCGGCACCTCGGGCGCCGTCAAGGTGGTCCGCGTCGTCGACGGCCCGGTCGTCGGTGTGAGCATGATCGGCGCGCGCGTCGGCGAACTCATCGGCGAGGCGCAGCTCGCCGTCAACTGGGAGGCACACCCGGAGGACGTCGCGCCGCTCGTCCACGCACACCCGACGCAGAACGAGGCACTGGGCGAGGCCTTCCTCCACCTCGCGGGCAAGCCGCTGCACGCGCTGTGACCACCACGGCACCCGTGCGCACCGAGACAATGACCACCACCACCACAGCAACCCGCGAACAGGAGCCCACCCGATGAGCGAATCCGTCAACCTCCCGGCGCTCGGCGAGAGCGTCACCGAGGGCACGGTGACCCGATGGCTGAAGAACGTCGGTGACCGCGTCGAGGTCGACGAGCCGCTGCTCGAGGTCTCGACCGACAAGGTCGACACCGAGATCCCGTCGCCGATCGCCGGCACCGTCGAGGAGATCCTCGTCCAGGAGGACGAGACCGTCGAGGTCGGGACGCCGCTCGTGAAGATCGGCGACGGTTCCGGTTCGGGTTCCGACTCCGGTTCGTCCGACGGCCAGGCGGCCGACCAGGGCGCCGACGAGGCAGCAGCGGACTCGAGCGAGCCCGAGACGGCTCCGAGCACCGAGCAGCCCGAGGAGCAGAAGGCTCCGGAGCCGCAGCAGGCCGACCCGGCGCCGGGTGGTCAGACCCAGCCCGCCGCCCCGCAGGCGCCGTCGGCTCCCCCGGTCCCGCAGGCCGCTCCGGTCCCGCCGCCCGCCGCCGTGCCGGCAGCGGTCCCCGCCCCGGCTCCGGCCGCTGCCCCGGCTCCGGCCGCTGCTCCGGCCCCGGCTGCTGCGCCCGCGGCCTCTGGCGCGAACGCCTCGGCGTCCGTCCCGACGCCCAACCAGGACGCCTCGGCGACCGGCTACGTGACGCCCCTCGTCCGCAAGCTCGCGAACGAGCAGGGTGTCGACCTGTCGACCGTCACCGGCACGGGTGTCGGTGGGCGGATCCGCAAGGAGGACGTGCTCGCCGCCGCCGAGCAGGCGAAGTCCGCGGGTGCTCCGGCCCCCGCCGCCGCGCAGTCCGGCCCGTTCGTCGCCGAGACCTCGCCGCTCCGCGGGACGCGCGAGAAGATGTCGCGCCTCCGCAAGGTCGTCGCCGAGCGTGCCGTGCAGTCGATGACCTCGACCGCGCAGCTCACCAGCGTCGTCGAGGTCGACGTGACCAAGGTCGCGCAGTTCCGTGACGCCAACAAGGCCGCCTTCCAGGAGCAGACCGGTTCGAAGCTGAGCTTCATGCCGTTCTTCGCCCTCGCGGCGTCCGAGGCGCTCAAGGCCCACCCGAAGATCAACTCCACGGTCGAGGGCGACGAGATCGTCTACCCGGACCACGAGAACGTCGCGATCGCGGTGGACACCGAGCGCGGCCTGCTCACCCCGGTGATCAAGGACGCGTCGGGCCTGTCGCTCGCCGACTTCTCGAAGGCGATCGCCGACCTGGCCGAGCGCACGCGCAACAACCAGCTCAAGCCCGACGAGCTCGCGGGCGGCACGTTCACGCTGACCAACACCGGTTCGCGCGGCGCGCTGTTCGACACGCCCGTCGTGTTCCTGCCGCAGTCGGCGATCCTCGGCACGGGCATCGTCACGAAGCGCCCGGCGGTCGTCAAGGTCGACGGGCAGGAGGCGATCGCCATCCGTTCGTTCGTCTACCTCGCGCTGTCGTACGACCACCGGATCATCGACGGCGCCGACGCATCGCGGTACCTCGTCGCGGTGAAGAACCGCCTCGAGGAGGGCAACTTCGGCCCGAACCTCGGCTACTGAGTCGACGGTCCGATCCACACCGGACGGCCCCGGTCCCGCGCAGGGACCGGGGCCGTCCGGCGTTCCGGGAGGGAGCACCGGGTCGTCCGGTCTCCACGTCGGTCAGCGGACACCGACCGCAGCGGCGACCAGCCCGCCGGTCACCAGGGTCCCGACGAGCGCGATCCGGACCGGCAGCCGGCGGGTGCTCCCGACCGGGATGCCCCGTTCGACGAGGTCGCGAGCGAGGGCGACGAGCGCAGCCCCAGCGGCGGTGCCCACGGCGGTGCTCGCTGCCGCGGCCCGCGCGTCCTGCCCGGGCACGGCCGTCGATCCGTCGTCGAAGAGCGCACCGAGCGGCCGCGTCCACCGCACCGGCCGCGGCGGTGCCGCCGCGAGCACGAGCGCGAGTGCGGCGCGCACGTCGTCCGCACCACCGTCGACCGCGGCGTCGAGGACGGGATCGAGGGACTCCCGGACCGGGGTGCGCGCGTCGACGCGGTCCCACACCGTCCGCGCCGCCAGCACGAGCTGCCGCGACCCGTCCGCGTCCCACGGCGAACGAGTCGGTCGGCCCACCGGTACCGTCACCGACTCGGTCGGCGTGGTGCCCGACGCCGGGTCGTCGTGGCAGGGCGGCACCGCGCCGGGCGGACGATCGGCGACGAGCACGGCGCCGGCCTCGTCCACGCCGATCTCCTCGACGGAGAGCACCCCGAGCTCCAGGGCCCCGGCCCGTGCTCGGGCGGCCAGCTGCAGCAGCGGCACGGTGAGCGTCACGGCGACGCCCTCGGTCGGGGTGCCGACGACGTCGAGGGCCTCGTCGAGGGCACGCACGGGCGGACGGAGCACCTCGACCGCCGGGTGGCCGCTCGGACAGCGCCCGGCGCGGAGCACGGGCACGAGGTGGGCACCGCACCCCGCGGACCGGTCGGCGAGCCACCGCGCGAATGCGGGCGGGTCCGCGGCACCGCACCAGTGGTCGGTGGAGTCGGTCGTGGTCACGGTGACCAGCGTGACGGAGCCGGTGCGGGCCTCCCGTCCGCAGGAGCAGACCTGTGGAGGACCGTGTTCGCCCACAGCCTGAGCAGCGGCGGTCTGCGGCGGATGACCGAGGCCGTATCCTGGTCGCATGGCACGCAGCACTCCCCAAGCGCCCAAGGCGAAGGAGCCGGGTCGTCTCAAGCAGATGTACCAGGTCTTCACCATGACCCGTCGGGCCGACCCGAAGTCCGTCTGGTGGTTCCTGCTGGCGTTCGTCGGCCCCGTCGTCCTCGGCGTCCTGCTCGCCCTGCTCCTGCCGGGTCAGAACTGGCTCGCGATCACGCTCTGGATCCTCGCCGGCGTCCTGCTCGGTGTGCTGCTGTTCCTCATCGTCCTCGGTCGGCTCGCCGAGCGCGCCGCCTACTCCCAGATCGCCGGCCAGCCCGGTGCCGTCGGCGCGGTGCTCTCGAACTCCCTGCGTCGTCAGTGGCGGTCGAGCGAGATGCCCGTCGCCGTCCACGGCCGGTCGCAGGCCGCGGTCTACCGCGCGGTCGGCACGCCGGGCGTCATCCTGATCACCGAGGGGCAGCGTGGCAACCTCAAGCGCCAGGTCGACGAGGAGCGCCGCAAGGTGCAGCGCATCGTTCCGAACGTCCCGGTGCACGTCGTGCACGTGGACGACGACACGGACGGCGTGACCCTGCACAAGCTGCCCAAGGCGATGAACCAGTACAAGAAGGCGCTGAACCGGAACGAGGTCCTGGCGGTCGCGAACCGACTCGACTCGATGACCCACGGTCCCGCCGCGGCGATCCCGAAGGGCATGGACCCGATGCGTGCGCGCGCCGGGCGTCCGCGCTGATCCGCGTTCCCCTCTGCCGAGCGACGCCCCCGACCGTGCCAGGTCGGGGGCGTCGTCGTGTGCGGGCCCCCGAGTGCCGCCGTCGGTCGTGCGCGTGCATCTTCCGACATCCCGCGCGTCGATCGACTGGTGCGATGTCGGATCATGCGCTCGCAGAGGATGCACGGGCATCTTCCGACGTTGCGCGCGTCGATCGACTGGTGCGATGTCGAAGAGCGCGCGAGTCCCCGGCACGCGCGAGCCCGAGCCGCGCGAACCACCGACCGCGCGAGCCCCGGCCACGCGCAGCCCGCCGCCGCGGCCCCCGCCGGGTCAGCGCCGGACGAGCACCGTCCCGGCGATGCGGTCGTGCGCCCCGCGGCTGTCGCGGTCGATGATGAGCGCGGGGACGACCAAGCAGAGCAGGACCGTCCGGACGACCGGCCGCCACACCCCGACGTAGCCCCCGCGGATCGGGACGACCCGCAGGCCGACGCAGACGTGGCCGAACGACCCCGACAGCAGGCAGATGAACAGCACCTGCAGCGCTGCGAAGATCGCGAGCTGGATCCAGGTGTGCGCGATGTCGCCCGAGCCCTCGAGCGGTGACCACACCCCTGTGACGAACGCGACGAGGTCGGCGAGGGCGCCGTCGATCAGCAGCGCGACGACCCGGCGACCGATGCGCCCGACGCTCCGCGGGCCCTCCTCGGGGAGCCCCAGGTCCTTGCCCGGCCAGCCGTCCGGGTGCTCCCCGCTCGGGTGTGCGGAGGACGCGGAGGGCGGGATGGTGCTGCGGGCCATGCCCCCAGGGTAGGCGACCGCACCGACGTAACACGCCCGAAACAATGCAGTCATGTCCGGGAAACCCGGTGTCAATAGCCTCGTCGGAGGTGCACCTGCGGCATCCATCGACATCACCTACCCCCCAGGAGATCGACACACATGTTCAGCGATTCCTCCGAGGTCCTGGCCTTCATCAAGGACACGGACGTCAAGTTCCTCGACATCCGATTCACCGACCTGCCCGGTGTGCAGCAGCACTTCAACATCCCGGCGTCCACGGTCGACGAGGACTTCTTCTCGGTCGGACAGCTCTTCGACGGCTCCTCGATCCGCGGCTTCGCGTCGATCCACGAGTCGGACATGCAGCTCATCCCTGACGTGACGACCGCCTACATCGATCAGTTCCGCGCCGAGCGCACGCTGATCATGATCTTCGACATCTACAACCCGCGGAACGGCGAGATCTACGGTCGCGACCCGCGTCAGGTGGCGAAGAAGGCCGAGAAGTACCTCGCGTCGACCGGCATCGCGGACACCGCGTTCTTCGCCCCCGAGGCCGAGTTCTACATCTTCGACGACGTCCGCTACTCGGTCACGCAGAACAAGTCGTTCTACTCCGTCGACTCGGAGGAGGGCGCCTGGAACACCGGCCGCGAGGAAGAGGGCGGCAACCTCGCCAACAAGACTCCGTACAAGGGCGGCTACTTCCCGGTCTCCCCCGTCGACAAGACGGCGGACCTGCGCGACGACATCACCCTGAAGCTGATCGAGGCGGGCTTCACGCTCGAGCGCTCGCACCACGAGGTGGGCACCGGCGGCCAGCAGGAGATCAACTACAAGTTCGACACGATGGTCCACGCCGCGGACGACATCCTGAAGTTCAAGTACATCGTCAAGAACACGGCCGACCAGTGGGGCAAGGTCGCCACGTTCATGCCGAAGCCGCTCTTCGGTGACAACGGCTCGGGCATGCACACGCACCAGTCGCTGTGGAACGACGGCAAGCCGCTGTTCTACGACGAGAACGGCTACGGCGGACTGTCCGACACCGCGCGCTGGTACATCGGCGGCCTGCTGAAGCACGCCCCGGCACTGCTCGCCTTCACGAACCCGTCGATCAACTCGTACCACCGCCTGGTCAAGGGCTTCGAGGCGCCGGTCAACCTGGTCTACTCGGCCGGCAACCGCTCGGCGGCGATCCGCATCCCGATCACGGGCACCAACCCGAAGGCCAAGCGCATCGAGTTCCGCGCGCCGGACGCCTCGGGCAACCCGTACCTCGCCTTCGCCGCACAGCTCATGGCGGGCCTCGACGGCATCCAGAACCGCATCGAGCCGCACGAGCCGGTCGACAAGGACCTGTACGAGCTCCCCCCGGAGGAGGCCAAGGGCATCCCGCAGGTGCCGGGCTCCCTCGACGAGGCGCTCGAGGCGCTCGAGGCGGACCACGAGTTCCTCACGAAGGGCAACGTCTTCACCGAGGACCTCATCCAGACCTGGATCGACTACAAGCGCGAGAACGAGATCCTCCCGCTGGCGCAGCGCCCGCACCCGTTCGAGTACGAGCTCTACTTCGGCGTCTGATCCCCGCTGAGCACGAAGGGCCCCGCACCGTCTCGGTGCGGGGCCCTTCCGCGTGCGGCGGGGCGGTGCAGGTGACGGCCTGGAGGCCCGGTGCCGGTCCGGCGGACCGGCACCGGGCCTCCAG
>NZ_CAJCKG010000042.1:0-24761 GCF_903970945.1 Curtobacterium sp. ME26 | reverse complement strand
CTTGCGGCTGCGGAGGTGCTTGGAGAGCTCGCCGTCGGGGTGGAGCCCACCCAGGTAGACGAACCGACCGACCCCGGCGTCGCGTGCCTCGCGCGCCATCGTCTCGACGGCGTCCCGCTCGGCCTGCTCGAAGTCGCCGTCCGCGCCCATCGCGTGCGCCAGGTAGTAGACCGCCTCGATCCCCTGCACCGCGGCACGGACGGCCTCGGCGTCCTGCAGGTCGCCCGCGGCGATCTCCACGTCGTCGTGCCACGGCACGTCCTGGAGCTTGCGGGGCGTGCGGACGAAGACGCGGACGCGGTGTCCGGCCTCGAGGAGACGGGGGACGAGACGTCCTCCGATGTAGCCGGTTGCACCGGTGACGAGGACCTGCATGAGGGGCACGGTACGCCGGTCGCCTCCGGGTAGTCTTTCCGGGTGGACAACGCAGCAACCCCCGCAGACCAGGTCCGTCCCGCGCCGCTCGGCGCCGACGAGGTGCGGGCCCTCATCGACCACGCGATCCTCAAGCCGGAGCTGACCCGCGCCGACGTCGACGCGCAGCTCGACGAGGCCGCTGCGTACCGCGTGTTCAGCGTGTGCGTCCGTCCGAGCGACGTGGCCCACGCCGTCGAGCGCCTGCAGGGCACCGGGGTCGGCGTCGGCACCGTCATCGGCTTCCCGCACGGCACCACCACGACCGCCACGAAGGTCGCGGAGTCCCTGCAGGCCCTGACGGACGGCGCCTTCGAGCTCGACATGGTCCAGAACATCGCCGCAGCACGCTCGGGTGACTGGGAGCGCGTCGAACAGGACGTCCGCGCCGTCGTCGACGCCGCCGGGGACACCGTCGTGAAGGTCATCCTCGAGACGGCGTTCCTGACCGACGACGAGGTCGTCGCGGCCTCGCGTGCCGCACAGCGTGCCGGTGCCGCCTTCGTGAAGACCTCGACGGGCTTCGCCGGTGGTGGCGCGACCGCCGAGCACATCCGGCTCATGCGCGAGACGGTCGGACCGGACACCGGCGTGAAGGCCTCCGGTGGGGTCCGCGGTCTCGACACGCTCGTCGAGATGGTCGACGCCGGCGCCGACCGCATCGGTACGAGCGCCTCCGCCCGCATCCTCGACGAGCTCGCCCACCGTGCCGAGACGGGCGGAGCCTCCGCCCTCGGCGACGACACCACCTCGTACTGAGTCCCCCGGGCCCGCACGAGGCCCGGACCAGCACCACCCAACCCGACCCCGTCGCCCGGGTCGGCACGCACCGACGCGTGGACGCGTCGGACAGCCGCACCGGGCCTCCAGACCGCCGCATCGGAGCGCGCATGTCCAGCACCGCACCCCAGTCCCCCTCGTCCCCGTCGTCCCCGTCGTCCCCGTCAGGCTCGGCGCTCGCACTCGCCGTGGACCTCGGTGGCACCAAGGTCGAGGCGGCCTTCGTGACCGACCAGGGCGTCGTCGTGCCGGGCACCCGGCACCGCAGCCCGACCGGGCCCCAGCGGACGTCGGACGAGCTGCAGGCGGCGGTGGACGAGGTCGTCACCGCGACGCTCGCGACCCTGCCGACCGACGCGGTCCTCGCCGGTGTCGGCGTGGGGTCCGCCGGGCCGGTCGACGAGGAGCGAGGGCTCGTCTCGCCGCTCAACATGCCGGTCTGGCGCGGGTACCCGCTGCGTGACCGGATCGCCGCGCTCGTGCCGGACGGCGTCCCGGTGACGCTCCGGATGGACGGCCTCGCGATCACGCTCGCCGAGCACTGGGTCGGCGCCGCGCAGGGCTCGGACCACGTCATGGGCATGATCGTGTCGACGGGCGTCGGCGGCGGCCTCATCCTGCACGGCCGGACGGTCAGCGGTCCGACGGGCAACGCCGGCCACATCGGGCACGTCGAGTGCGGCGGGTTCGACGATCCCTGCGCCTGCGGCGGCACCGGCTGCCTCGAAGCGGTCGCCAGCGGCCCGAAGACCGTGGCCTGGGCGCAGCGTCAGGGCTTCGCCGGAACGACCGGCGAGGAGCTCTCCGCCGCGTACGCCGCGGGCGACGAGATCGCGGTCGCCGCGGTCCGACGGAGTGGGCGGGCCCTCGGGCAGGCGATCGCGGCCGCGACCAGCCTGGTCGACCTCGAGGTCGTGGCCATCGGCGGCGGGTTCTCCCACGTCAGCCCGGACCTGTTCACGTACGCCCGGGAGGCCGTGGCCGAACGGGTCGAGTTCGGCTTCGTGACGAAGGTCCGGATCGTGCCGACCGGGCTCTCGCAGGACGGTCCGCTCATCGGCGCCGGCGCCCTGGTGCACCGCGCCGACGTCCTGCGCTGAGCGGGGCGGCAGGGCCGGACCGCGCCGACGTCCTGCGCTGAGCGGGACCTCGGGAAGGCCGGACGTCCACCGACCTGTGCACAGGGCCCCTGGACGCCCTGCCGGTCGGGCAGGATGAGCGGGTGCCGACCCCGCGCCTGCTGACCAGCGACGACTGGCCGGAGGCGGAGCTGCGCGCCGCGGTCCTCGCCGGCGAGCTCGTCGCCGTCGGACGGTGCTGGGCCTCCCCCGCCGAGCCGCAGGTCCCGGCGCTCCGGGCCGCTGCGCACGCGTGGCGGATCCCGGACCGGCGCCTGGTCGCGGGCGGGCGGTCCGCTGCCTGGATCTGGGGCGCGACGGCACGCGAGCCGGCCGTGCCCGAGGTGGTCGCACCGCCGAACCTGCGCGTGCGCGTCGACGCCGACGTCCGCCTGCGCGAGGTTCGGCTGGAGGACGGCGACGTGGTCGTGCTCGGGACCGTCCGGGTCACCACGCCGCTGCGGACCGCACTCGACCTGCTGCGTGCGCCCGGCCCCTTCGCCGCCGACGCGCGGGACTGCCTGCAGGGGCTCGTCGCGATCGGCGTGGTCGACCCCGATGCCGTCCGGGCGCGACTCGACGCGCTGGGGACGGTGCCGATGGTCCGTCAGGCGGCGCGGCGGCTCGCGGAGGTGACGGGGCCGGTCAGCCGGCGCTGACCCGGTACACGTCGTACACGGCGTCGATGCGGCGCACCGCGTTGAGCACGCGGTCGAGGTGCGTCGTGTCGCCCATCTCGAACACGAAGCGGCTGAGCGCGAGCCGGTCGGACGACGTCGACACGGTCGCCGACAGGATGTTCACGTGGTGGTCGGTCAGCACACGCGTGACGTCGCTGAGGAGCCCCGACCGGTCGAGGGCCTCGATCTGGATCTGCACGAGGAAGACCGACTTGGACGACGGCGCCCACTCGACCTCGATCATCCGGTCCGGCTCGTTCATGAGCGACTTCACGTTGGTGCAGGACGCCTGGTGCACGGACACGCCCTGACCGCGGGTGATGAACCCGACGATCTGGTCGCCCGGCACCGGGGTGCAGCACTTCGCGAGCTTCACCAGGATGTCCGGCGCGCCGCGCACGAGCACGCCGCTGTCGCTGTTGCGCAGCTGTCGGCTCGTCACCTGGCGCGGGAAGGCCAGCTCCGGCTCGTCGGTCTCCGACTCCGTCTGGACGTTGCCGAGCACCTTCTCGATGACCGACTGCGTGGAGACGTGCCCCTCGCCGACGGCCGCGTACAGCGCCGAGACGTCCTCGTACCGCATCGACGACGCCACCTCGGCGATGGAGTCCTGGCTCATGATGCGCTGGAGCGGGAGGTTCTGCTTCCGCATGGCCCGCGCGATCGCGTCACGACCCTGCTCGATCGCCTCCTCGCGACGCTCCTTGGTGAACCACTGCTTGATCTTGTTGCGGGCCCGCGGGCTCCGCACGAAGGTCAGCCAGTCCTGGCTCGGCCCCGAGTCCGGGTTCTTCGACGTGAAGATCTCGACGACGTCACCGCTGGAGAGCGCGCTCTCGAGGGGCACGAGTCGACCGTTCACCTTCGCACCCATCGTGCGGTGCCCGATCTCCGTGTGCACCGCGTAGGCGAAGTCGACCGGGGTCGCGCCCGCCGGCAGGCCGATGACCTTGCCCTGCGGGGTGAAGACGTACGTCTCCTTGGCACCGATCTCGTACCGCAGCGAGTCGAGGAACTCCCCCGGGTCGCTCGTCTCGGCCTGCCAGTCGGTGATGTGGGCGAGCCACGCCATGTCCTGGTCGTCCGTCGTCGACGCGGTGTCGACATCGCGTCCCGCTGCCCGCTGCTTGTACTTCCAGTGCGCCGCAACACCGAACTCGGCCCGCTGGTGCATCTCGTGCGTGCGGATCTGGATCTCCACGGCGCGACCCTGGGGCCCCAACACCGTCGTGTGCAGCGACTGGTACAGGTTGAACTTCGGCGTCGCGATGTAGTCCTTGAAGCGCCCCGGCAGCGGCGTCCAGCGCGCGTGCACCGAGCCGAGCATGGCGTAGCAGTCGCGCACGGTCGGCACGAGCACGCGGATCCCGACCAGGTCGTAGATCTCGTCGAACTCGCGCCCCCGCACGATCATCTTCTGGTAGATCGAGTAGTACTGCTTCGGCCGACCCATGACCTCGCCGCGGACCTTCGCGGCCTTCAGGTCCTTCTTGAGCGTGCCGATGACGTTCTGCACGAACTGCTCGCGGCGCGGCTGCCGCTCCTTGACCAGGCTGTCGATCTCGACGTAGAGCTTCGGGTGCAGGACCGCGAACGACAGGTCCTCGAGCTCCAGCTTGATCATCTGGATGCCGAGTCGGTGCGCCAGGGGCGCGTAGATCTCGAGCGTCTCCTTGGCCTTCCGCGTGGCCGACGCGGACTCGACGAAGCCCCACGTGCGCGCGTTGTGCAGGCGGTCGGCGAGCTTGATGACCAGGACACGGATGTCCTTCGACATCGCGATGACCATCTTGCGGACGGTCTCGGCCTGCGCACTGTCGCCGTACTTGACCTTGTCGAGCTTCGTGACGCCGTCCACGAGCATCGCGATCTCGTCGCCGAAGTCGGCCCGGAGCTCGTCGAGCTGGTAGTCCGTGTCCTCCACCGTGTCGTGCAGCAGCGCGGCGGCGATCGTGATGGTGCCGATGCCGAGGTCGGCCAGGATCTGCGCCACCGCGACGGGGTGCGTGATGTACGGCTCGCCGGACTTGCGCTTCTGCCCGTCGTGGGCGCGCTCCGCGACCGAGTACGCACGCTCGATGAGCGTGACGTCGGCCTTGGGGTGGTGCGACCGCACCGTCCGGATGAGCGTGTCGACGGCGCCCGCGGGCTGCGCCCGCGAGAACAGGCGGGGCAGGAGGGACCGCAGGGACCCGAGGTTGCCGGTGGTCGTCGCGTTCAGCGGACTGGAGGGCCGTGGTGCGGAACCGGGACGGCTCGCGTCGGGCGACGGCGCACCCTGGGGCGAGGACTCACGGGTGTCCGTCATGTTGCGCCTCCAGTGCGGGTACGGTCCGGCAAGCCTACGCGCGTCCGGTCAGTGCTCGTGACGCGTTTCGCCCTGGGCGTCGCGCACGACCGGCTGGCCCGCCTGCTCCCAAGCGACCATGCCGCCGGTCAGGTTCACCGCGGGGACGCCGGACTGCTCGAGGGCGGCGACCACCCGGGCCGACCGCGCCCCGGAGTGGCAGACGACGATCGCGGGCTGGTCGCCACCGTCGATCTCCTGCCAGCGGGCGACGAGCTCGGACATCGGCACGAGCGTCGCCTCGGGGGCGTGCATCTCGTCCCACTCCCCCTGCTCGCGGACGTCGAACAGTCGGGCGCCCGCGTCCAGCCGACGACGTGCCTCGGCGACGTCGACGTCGTGCACCTCGACCGCCATCAGGCGACCTCGGCCGCGGCGTCGACCTCGCGCTGGCGCTTCTCGGCAGCGCGGGTCTTCCTCGCGTCGGCCTCCTTGACCTTCGGCTCGTTCTCCCGCAGGTGCGCGTACATCGGCGACGCGATGAAGATCGTCGAGTAGGTGCCGACGATGATGCCGATGAAGAGCGCGAGGGAGATGTCGCGGAGGGTGCCGGCGCCGAGCACGTACGATCCGATGAAGAGGATCGCGGCGACGGGCAGCAGCGCGACCACCGAGGTGTTGATCGAGCGGACGAGCGTCTGGTTCACCGCGAGGTTGACCGACTGCACGAAGGTGCGGTGCGACTCCTGCGCGGTGTTCTCGCGCACCTTGTCGAACACCACGACGGTGTCGTAGAGCGAGTATCCGAGGATCGTGAGGAAGCCGATCACCGCGGCCGGCGTCACCTCGAGCCCGACGATGCCGTAGACACCGGCGGTGATGAGCAGGTCGTGCAGCAGCGCGACCATGGCGGACACCGACATCTTCCAGGTGCGGAAGTACAGCGCCATGACGACGGCGGCCAGCGCGAGGAAGATCACGAGGCCGCGGATGGCCTGCGCGAGGACGTCCGCACCCCAGGTGGCACCGATGTAGGTCGAGGCGACCTGGTCGTCGGAGACACCGTAGGCCTGCGCGAGCGCGTCCTGCACGTCGCTCGTCTCACGGTCCGTCAGCTGCTCGGTCTGGACGCGGATGCCGTCCTGGCCGACCTGCGAGACGCGCGGGATGCCCTCGGGCACGATCGACTCGACCGTGCGGGTCGCGATGGACTGGTCGAGGTCCTTCGCGTTGGAGATCGTGAACTCGGAACCACCGGTGAACTCGATGCCGAGGTGGTAGCCGCCGCGGAGCCACGGCACCGCGAGCGAGACCACGATGGCGATGATCGCGACGAGGTACCAGGTCTTCCGGCGCCCGACGATGTCGTACGAGCGCTTGCCCGTGTAGAGGTCGCTGCCGAACTGGCTGAAGCTGGCCATCAGTCGTCCTTCCCGTCCGGCGTCGAGCCGTTGTCGCCGGAGGCCTGCTGGGCCTTCCGCTCTGCGATCGTCTGGCGGCGCTGGGCCTCGCCCGCACTCCGCTGGCGCTTGCCGTCGACGACCGGTGCGCGGAACTGCGCACGGCCGCGGTAGACGGCGCCGAGTGCGGACGGGTCGAGTCCGCTGAACCTGTGCCCCTCGCCGAAGAAGCGGCTGCGGGCGATGAGCTGCATCATCGGGTGCGTGAAGAGCACGACGACGACGATGTCGATCAGGGTGGTGAGGAGCAGCGTGAACGCGAAGCCCTTCACGTCGCTGACGGCCAGGATGTAGAGCACGACCGCGGCGAGGAAGTTGATCGAGTCGGACGCCAGGATCGTGCGGAGGGCCCGCCGCCACCCCGCCTCCACGGCGCTCTCGAGGCCGCGCCCGTCGCGCAGTTCGTCGCGGATGCGCTCGAAGTAGACGATGAACGAGTCCGCGGTGATGCCGATCGCGACGATCAGACCGGCAACGCCGGCGAGCGACAGGCGGTAGTCCACCCGCCACGACATGATCGCGATGACCAGGTAGGTCAGCACCGCGGCCACACCGAGCGACAGGACCGTCACGAACGCCAGTGCGCGGTACTGGATCACCGAGTAGATGACCACCAGGATCAGACCGATCAGACCGGCGACGAGACCGCCGACGAGCTGGGCGGTGCCGAGCGTCGCCGAGATGTTCTCGTTCGACTGCACCTGGAAGTTGATCGGCAGGGCACCGTACTTGAGCTGATCGGCGAGGGTCTTCGACGACTCGGCGGTGAAGCCACCCGTGATCTGCGCCTTGCCGTTGGTGATCGCGGCGTTGGCCGCCGGTGCCTGGATGACCGTGCCGTCGAGGACGATGGCGAACTGGTTCTGCGGCGGCTGGAGCTGCACGAGGCGACTCGTGACCTGACGGAAGTCGTCCGAGCTCTGCCCCCGGAAGGTCAGGTTGACCGCCCACTCACCGGTCGTCGCACCCTGACTGTCGGTGGCGAGGCCCGAGGTCGCGTTGCTGATCCCCGAACCGGAGACCTCGACGGGGCCGAGGATGTACTTGGCGGCACCGTCCTGGTCACACGTGACGAGCGGCTCGTCGTCCGGCGCCGCGGTGACGTCGTCCGGCGCAGCGCAGTTGTAGTTCGTGTACAGGTCCTGGAGCGCCGGGGTCACCTGTGCGAGGTCACTGCCGTTGGTCGGCTTCGTGCTCGGGGTGGCGTCGAGCGACGCGGGCGGCGAGTACGGCGTCGGCGAGGCGGTCTTGCCGTCGCTCCCGCCGACCGCCGAGTTCGTGGCGGCTTCCGTGTAGAGCACCGGGCGGAAGGTCAGCTTCGCCGCGGCCTCGATCCGGTCGATCGTCGCCTTGTCGGGCTTGCCCGGGATCGACACCACGATGTTGTTCGTGCCCTGCGTGTTGATCTGGGACTCGGAGACGCCGGTCGCGTTGATGCGCTGGCGGATGATGTTGACCGCCTGGTTCAACTGCTGCGAGGTGACGGAACCGCCCTCGGTGTTCTGCGCCGCGAGCGTCAGCTGCGTGCCGCCCTGCAGGTCGAGCGCCAACTCCGGGACCCAGCTCGCGCCGGCGAACCACTCGTTGGTGTCGTCCTTGCTGTTGGCGGCGAGCACCGACGCGGCGGTGTTCAGGCCCGCCAGGGCGGCCATGATGATCACCAACCAGGTGAGCGAGCGCAACGCCTTCTTGACGGGTGTCGATCGTGCCACCGGTCGTCTCGTCTTTCTGTTCAGGACCGACGGCGGCGAGGCCGGCGGCAGGAGGTGTGGTCGCCGGGTCGGTGGACCCGGCGACCGGGGAGCATCAGTCTTCGGTCTTGCGCTTCGCCGGGTCGACCTCGTCGACACGCTCGCCGTAGACCGGCTCACCGTTCAGCTCGGCGACCGGCTTCGGGGCGGTGGTCTCGTCGTCGGCCACGACGGCGGTCTCGACGTCGGACGCGTCCTCGTCGACCACGCGCGACAGGGTCTGGCGGTGCACCGTCACGACCGTGCCGGGAGCGACCTCGACGTCCGCCGTGACCTTGTCGTCGTCGACCGACACGAGCGTGCCGTAGAGGCCGAACGAGAGCATGACGCGGGAGCCCGGGACCATCTTCGTCTGGAGCTCCGCCTGCTGCTTCTTGCGCTTGCGGCTGCTGTAGAACATGAACGCGGCGAACGCCACGATGATGACGATGAGGAAGAGTGATTGGTCCATGGGGGCGGTGCCTTCTCTGGTTGCTCGGATCCAGCCGGAGCGGTCGCTGCTCGGCTTCGGGCCGTAGCAGTCTAGGGCACGGGTGTGTCCGTGATCGGGCAGGTCACCGTGAGCGTCCTGACCGACTGCGAGGGCCGGTCGGGCGAAATACCGTGTACCAGCGTACCGTACAGGCGATCACTCGTCGAACAGGCCGGGCTGTCCGGCGGTGCCGTCCCCCGGGGTCATGCCGAAGTGCCGCCACGCCTGCGGGGTGGCGATCCGGCCACGCGGTGTCCGGGTGACGAGGCCGACGCGCACGAGGAACGGCTCGACGACCGACTCGATCGTCTCGGACTCCTCGCCGACGGACACCGCGAGGGTGTTCAGGCCGACCGGTCCGCCGTCGAAGCGCGTCAGCATGGTCTCGACGACGGCGCGGTCGAGACGGTCGAGGCCGAGGTCGTCGACGTCGTAGAGGTCGAGCGCGCCCTGCACGGCTGCCATGCCGTCCGTCGTGCGGTGCACGAGCGCGAAGTCACGCACCCGTCGCAGCAGGCGGTTCGCGATGCGGGGTGTCCCGCGTGAACGACCCGCGATCTCCCGGAGCGCCGAGCGGTCGATCGCGAGCTCGAGCAGGTGGGCCGCACGGATGAGGACCTGCTCGAGTTCATCCTTCTCGTAGAACTCCAGGTGGGCGGTGAACCCGAAGCGGTCGCGGAGCGGGTTCGGCAGGAGGCCGGCACGGGTGGTCGCGCCGACGAGGGTGAACGGTGCGAGGTCGAGCGGGATGCTCGTCGCACCGGCACCCTTGCCGACCATGACGTCGATGCGGAAGTCCTCCATCGCGAGGTAGAGCATCTCCTCCGCCGAACGCGCCATCCGGTGGATCTCGTCGATGAAGAGGACCTCGCCGGGAACGAGCGAGGAGAGCACCGCGGCGAGGTCACCGGCGTGCTGGATCGCCGGTCCGCTCGACATGCGCAGCGGACGGCCGGACTCGTGCGCGACGATCATCGCGAGCGTCGTCTTGCCGAGCCCGGGCGGACCGGCCATCAGGATGTGGTCCGGGGTCCGGTCCTGCAGCGCGGCGGCCCGGAGGAGCAGGTCGAGCTGCCCGCGGACCTTCCGCTGCCCGACGAACTCGTCGAGCGACTTCGGGCGGAGCGCCCCCTCGAAGGCGAGCTCCTCCTGCGACTCGGCGCCCGCGGACGTGATGCCGCTCACCGACCGGCTCCGGCCGGACGCAGCGTCCCGAGTGCCGCGCGGAGCAGGGCCTGGGTGCCCATCGCCGCCGCACCCGGGTCGCCGGCGACGACGGCGTCGACCGCGGACTGCGCCGCGTCCTCGCGCCAGCCGAGCCCGACGAGGGCGGTCACGACGTCGACCGCCGCGGGGTGGGCGGTCGCCGCACCGGCGGTGGTGGGGAGGGCTGCCTGCTCGAAGGCGACGAGCTTGCCGGAGAGTGCGACCGTGATGAGCTTGGCGGTCTTGGGGCCGATGCCCGAGACCTTGCGGAACGCGGCGTCGTCCTCGCTCGCGACGGCGTTCGCGACCTGCGCCGGGTCCATGTGGGCG
Source organism: Curtobacterium sp. ME26 (assembly GCF_903970945.1). Classification (NCBI taxonomy): domain Bacteria; kingdom Bacillati; phylum Actinomycetota; class Actinomycetes; order Micrococcales; family Microbacteriaceae; genus Curtobacterium; species Curtobacterium sp. ME26. The sequence goes on along the minus strand of NZ_CAJCKG010000042.1, from coordinate 14,263 downwards.
AGGACGCCGAGCGCGGACTTCGGGCCGACGCCGGAGACGCTGCGGAGCAGGTCGAACACCTGCAGCGCATCGGTCGACTCGAAGCCGAACAGCTGCTGCTCGTCCTCGCGCACGATCATCGCCGTGCGCAGGAAGACCTCGGCGCCGTGCCGCATGGTGAGGGCGTGCGCGGGCGTGACCGTGACGGCGTAGCCCACTCCCCCGACCTCGATCACGACGGCCGATCCGGCGACGTCGATGCAGGTTCCCCGGAGGCTCGCGATCATGCCCACGAGCCTAGGGCCGCCCGCCGACGAAGCCGGACCGCCGCGCGGCCGCAGCCTCGGCGCGCGCGAGGGGCGTGTCGGCGGTGCCTGCCTGCGCGTCGCGCCACGCACGCTGCGCCGGGGTGAGCGTCGCCGGGCCGGGGCCGACCCGGTCGGGTGATCCGAGCCTCCAGGCATGGCACACGGCCAGGGCGAGCGCGTCCGCGGCGTCGGCGGGCTTCGGTGCCTCGTCGAGACCGAGCACGCGCGCGATCATCGTCTGCACCTGCCGCTTGTCCGCGTTGCCGTAGCCGGTGACGGCAGCCTTGACCTCGGACGGTGTGTGCAGACCGACGGGCAGGCCCCGGGCCGCTGCTGCGTGCAGCGCGAGCCCGGAGGCCTGTGCGGTCCCCATGACGGTCCGGACGTTCGCCTGCGCGAACACCCGCTCGACCGCGACGGCGTCCGGACGGTGCTCGTCGATCTCGGCCTCGATGCCCTGCGCGATGCGCAGCAGCCGCTGCTCGAGCGCCATGTCGGCCGGCGTGCGCACGACCGTGACGTGCACCAGCCGGGCCCGCCGGTTCGGTGCGACCTCGACCACGCCGACGCCGCACCGGGTGAGCCCGGGGTCGACCCCGAGCACCCGGAGCACCGGCTAGTCCTCGTCCTCGTCGAGCTCGGCCTGGACGTCCGCGGGGATGTCGAAGTTGGCGTAGACGTTCTGCACGTCGTCGCTGTCCTCGAGCGCGTCGATCAGCTTGAAGACCTTGCGCGCGGTGTCCGCGTCGACCGGGACCTTCACGCCGGGCACGAACTCGGCGTCGGCGGAGTCGTAGTCGATGCCGGCGTCCTGCAGCGCGGTGCGGGCCGCGACGAGGTCGCTCGCCTCGGTGATGACCTCGAAGCCGCCGCCCTGGTCGACGACGTCCTCGACACCCGCGTCGAGGACGGCCGTCATGACGGTGTCCTCGTCGAGCCCGTCGACCTTCGTCACCGAGATGACGCCCTTGCGCGAGAAGTTGTAGGCGACGCTGCCCGGGTCGGCCATGGTGCCGCCGTTGCGGGACATCGCCGTCCGGACCTCGGCCGCGGCGCGGTTCTTGTTGTCGGTGAGGCACTCGACGAGCATCGCGACGCCGTTCGGGCCGTAGCCCTCGTACATGATCGTCGTGTACTCGATCGACTCACCGGTCAGGCCGGCGCCGCGCTTGATGGCGCGGTCGATGTTGTCGTTCGGCACCGAGGTCTTCTTGGCCTTCTGCACGGCGTCGACCAGCGTCGGGTTGCCCGACAGGTCGGCACCGCCCATCTTGGCGGCCACCTCGATGTTCTTGATGAGCTTGGCGAACGACTTCGCACGGCGCTGGTCGATGACCGCCTTCTTGTGCTTGGTCGTTGCCCACTTGGAATGCCCGGACACGGTGCTCCTTGGTCTCGCTGAAGATCCGGATCAGTTTACCGGCCCGGGAGGCACGGTGCCGCCCCGGCGCGCTGGTCGCGTGCAGCGTGTGGTCGGGGCGCGGCGGGGCAGGCGGAGCGGACCAGGTCAGGCGGAGCGGACCAGGTCGAGGAAGCGCCGGTGGAAGCGGTCCTCGCCGGCGACCTCGGGGTGGAACGCACTCGCGATGACGTTGTCCTGCTGCACCGCGACCACCTGGCCGTCGGACAACGCGCCGAGCACCTGCACCCCGTCGCCGTGCTCTTCCACCACGGGCGCACGGATGAACACCGCGTGCACCGGGGCGTCGCCGAGCGCCGGCATCGGGATGTCGGTCTCGAACGAGTCGTTCTGGCTGCCGAACGCGTTCCGCCGCACCGTGGTGTCGAGGACGTCGAGCGTCTGCTGCCCGGGGATGCCCGCGGCGATGCGCGAGGACAGCATGATCATGCCCGCGCACGTGCCGTACGTGGGGAGTCCGCCGCGGATCGCCGCCGACAGCGGTCCGGCCACGCCGAACGCACGGGACAGCTTGTCCATGACGCTCGACTCGCCGCCGGGGATCACGACGCCGTCGAGCGCCGCGATCTCCTCCGGCCGCCGGAGCGGCACGACGTCCGCGCCGAGCTCCGTCAGCGAGGCGATGTGCTCGCGGAAGTCACCCTGCAGCGCCAGGACCCCGATGCGGGGCCGGGCGCTCACCAGCCGCGCTCGGCGAGGCGGTGCGGCGCGGGGACGTCGGCAACGTTGATGCCGACCATCGCCTCGCCCAGCCCGCGGGAGACCTCGGCGATGACCTTCGGGTCGTCGTGGAAGGTGACGGCCTTGACGATGGCGGCGGCGCGCTTCGCAGGGTCGCCCGACTTGAAGATGCCGGAGCCGACGAACACGCCGTCCGCGCCGAGCTGCATCATCATCGCGGCGTCGGCCGGGGTGGCGACACCACCGGCGGTGAAGAGCACGACCGGGAGCTTGCCCGTCTGCGCGACCTCCTTGACCACGTCGAACGGGGCCTGGAGCTCCTTGGCCGCGACGTAGAGCTCGTCCTCCTTGAGGTACCGCAGCGCCGCGATCTCCTTCGAGATCGTGCGGATGTGCTTCGTCGCCTCGGACACGTCGCCCGTACCGGCCTCGCCCTTGGAGCGGATCATGGCCGCGCCCTCGGTGATGCGGCGGAGCGCCTCGCCCAGGTTGGTGGCACCGCAGACGAACGGCGTGGTGAAGTTCCACTTGTCGATGTGGTTGACGTAGTCGGCCGGCGAGAGGACCTCGGACTCGTCGATGTAGTCCACGCCGAGCTCCTGCAGGACCTGCGCCTCGACGAAGTGGCCGATGCGGGCCTTCGCCATGACCGGGATCGACACGGCGGCGATGATCTCCTCGATCATCGACGGGTCGGACATGCGGGCGACGCCGCCCTGCGCGCGGATGTCGGCAGGGACGCGCTCGAGCGCCATGACGGCGGTCGCGCCCGCTTCTTCCGCGATGCGGGCCTGCTCGGCGTCGATGACGTCCATGATGACGCCACCCTTGAGCATCTCCGCGAGGCCGCGCTTGACGCGATCGGAGCCGGTGATCGAGGTGCCGTTGGTGCCCGGGGTGCTGGTGCTGTCGCTCATGATGCCGACAGTCTAGTCCGCGGCGGGCCAGCCCTCGGCGACGAGTCGGCGGGTGTCACCGAGCAGCTGGGACATCGACTTCGTCCGCGCGATGATCGGGAAGAAGTTCGAGTCCGAGGCCCACCGCGGCACGATGTGCTGGTGCAGGTGCGCGGCCACACCGGCTCCGGCGACCTCGCCCTGGTTCATCCCGATGTTGAAGCCGTCGCAGTGCGACACCGCCCGCAGGACGCGCATCGCCGTCTGCGTCAGTTCCGCCATCTCGCGGGTCTCCTCCGGCGTCGCCTCGTCGTAGAGCGGGACGTGCCGGTAGGGGCAGACGAGCAGGTGCCCGTTGTTGTACGGGAAGAGGTTGAGCAGCACGTAGGCGTGCGCACCGCGGGCGACGATCAGGCCGTCCTCGTCGGACATGCCCGGGGCGGCGCAGAACGGGCAGTCGTCGTCGTGCCCGCGCCCCACGCCTTCCCGACCGGCGTCGATGTAGGCCATCCGGTGCGGGTTCCAGAGGCGCTGGAAGGCGTCCGGCACGGCGGCGCCGGTCGCGGCGTCGCGGATCACCAACCGCTCGTCGGCGGCCTCGGAACCGGCCACGTCGACGACGTGACCGGTCCCCGGGACCTGCTCCGGGCCTCCCGGCCGTTCCTGGTCCATCAGACCTGCGCGCGGTCGCGGATCGCGGTGAGGATGCGGTCCACCGCCTCGTCCACCGGCACGCCGTTGTCCTGGCGACCGTCGCGGAAGCGGAACGACACCGCACCGGCGTCGCGGTCGTCACCGCCCGCGATGAGCTGGAACGGCACCTTGGCCTTGGTGTGCGTGCGGATCTTCTTCTGCATGCGGTCGTCCGAGTGGTCGACCTCGGCGCGGACGCCGTGCGCGCGCAGCTTCGCGACGACCTCGTCGAGGTAGTCGCCGTACTCGGCCGCGACCGGGATCGCGACGACCTGCACCGGGGAGAGCCACGCCGGGAACGCGCCCGCGTAGTGCTCGGTGAGGACGCCGAAGAAGCGCTCGATCGAGCCGAACAGGGCACGGTGGATCATCACCGGGCGCTGCCGGGAGCCGTCCGGTGCCGTGTACTCGAGCTCGAAGCGCTCCGGCAGGTTGAAGTCGAGCTGCACGGTCGACATCTGCCACGTGCGGCCGATCGCGTCGCGGGCCTGCACCGAGATCTTCGGGCCGTAGAAGGCCGCGCCGGCGGGGTCCGGAACGAGCTCGAGGCCCGACTCCTCGGCGACCTCGCGCAGGGTGTTCGTCGCGACCTCCCACACGTCGTCGTCGCCGACGTACTTCTCCGGGTCCTTCGTGGAGAGCTCGAGGTAGAAGTCGTCGAGGCCGTAGTCGCGGAGCAGCGACAGCACGAACTGGAGGGTCGTGGTCAGCTCCTCCTTCATCTTCTCCTGCGTGGTGAAGATGTGGGCGTCGTCCTGCGTCATGCCGCGCACGCGGGTCAGGCCGTGGATCACGCCGGACTTCTCGTTGCGGTAGACCGTGCCGAACTCGAACATCCGCAGCGGCAGGTCGCGGTAGGACCGGGCCTGCGAGCGGTACGCCAGGATGTGCATCGGGCAGTTCATCGGCTTGAGGTAGTAGTCCGCCCCCTGCCGCGTGACGTTGCCGTCCTCGTCGCGGGCCTCGTCCATGTGCATGGCCGGGAACATGCCGTCCTTGTACCAGCCGAGGTGACCGGACTGCTCGAACAGGTCGCCCTTGGTGATGTGCGGCGTGTAGACGAAGGAGTAGCCCTCCTGCTCGTGCCGACGGCGCGAGTAGTCCTCCATCTCGCGGCGGATGATGCCGCCCTTCGGGTGGAAGATCGCCAGGCCCGAACCGATCTCGTCCGGGAACGAGAACAGGTCGAGCTCGGCGCCGAGCTTGCGGTGGTCGCGCTTCGCAGCCTCTTCGAGACGGAGCTGGTACGCCTTGAGCTGGTCCTTGTCCGGCCACGCCGTGCCGTAGATGCGCTGCAGCTGCGGGTTCTTCTCCGAGCCGCGCCAGTACGCCGCCGCGACGCGCATGAGCTTCGAGGCGTTGCCGATCCACCGGGTGTGCGGGACGTGCGGGCCGCGGCAGAGGTCCTGCCAGACGACCTCGCCCGACTTCGGGTCGACGTTCTCGTAGACCGTCAGCTCGCCGGCGCCGACCTCGACGCTCTCACCGGAGTCGCCCTCGTCCGCGGCGCCCTTGAGGCCGATGAGCTCCTGCTTGAAGGGCTCCCCCGCCATCCGCTCGCGTGCTTCGTCGTCGGTGACGACGACGCGACGGAAGCGCTGGGCCTGCCGGATGATCCGGTCCATGCCCTTCTCGATCGCCTTGAGGTCCTCCGGCGTGAACGGCTCGGCGACTTCGAAGTCGTAGTAGAAGCCGTCGGTCACGGGCGGCCCGATGCCGAGCTTGGCGTCCGGGTTGATCTGCTGCACGGCCTGCGCGAGCACGTGCGCGGCCGAGTGGCGGAGGATGTCGAGGCCGTCCTGCTCCTGCAGGGTGACCGCCTCGGCCGTCTCGCCGTCCTGCACCGCCGCGTCGAGGTCCTTCAGGACGCCGCCGACGCGGATCGCGACCACGCCACGCTCGCCGTCGAAGAGCTCGGTGCCCGTCGTGGTCGTCGTCGCGGTGCGGGGCTCGGGTGCCTGGGGCAGGTCTGCGGGCGCTGGTGCGACTGACTCGGTCACGATCGTGGTGCTCCTCGGTTGGTTCAGGGGTGGGTCAAGACTAGTGCGCGGCGGCGGACGCTCAGGCGGGGACGCGGCCGAGTGTGGTGACGGGCAGGCGGGGCTCGAGGCGCTCGCGACCGGCGAGTCCGTCGAGCTCGAGCAGCGACGCGAAGCCGACCGCCTCGTACCCCGCGCGCTCGAGCAGCGTGACGGTCGCCGCCGCGGTGCCGCCGGTGGCGAGGACGTCGTCGACGACGAGCACCCGCGTGCCCTGCGGCAGCTGCCCCGGGCGGAGTTCGAGCTCGGCCTCGCCGTACTCGAGCGCGTACTGCTCGCTGAGGACCTCGCCGGGGAGCTTGCCGGCCTTGCGGACGGTCAGCACACCGACCTGGTGCTGCGCGGCGATGCCGCCGGCGAGGGCGAAGCCGCGCGCCTCGATGCCGGCGACGGCCTGGAACCCGCCGCCGATCGCGAACGGCGCCGCGAGGGCCTCGCACACGCGGCCGAAGGCCACGGGGTCCGAGAAGACCGGCGTCACGTCGCGGAAGAGGATGCCCGGCTTCGGGAAGTCCGGGACGACGGCGGTGAGGCGTTCGACGAGTGCAGCTGCGGTTTCGGTCACCGGACAACGGTACGGGAGGCACGGGGGTGCGTCGTGCGCAGCCGGCCCCTCGCCGCGTGGCCGGCCCCTCGCCGCGTGGCCGGCCCCCACCGTCGAACCACGGAGACGACGTCGAACCAGGCGGGAGACCTGGTTCGACGTCGGTTCCGTGGTTCGATCACCGCCGCGACGAGCGCGGCGGTCGCGGGCGGGCGGGCGGGCTGGGCGCTGCGCCGCGTCAGCGCCAGAGGCGCATCGCGGCGCCCTGCGTGAGCCAGTCGAGCTCGCGCTCGCGCCGCTCGCGTTCGAGCCGCTGACGGGTCGCGAGGTCGACCGAGGGGCGGACGTGGTGCGTCCGACGACTCCAGATGATCAGCGACATGCCGATCCGGAGGGCGATGCGGTCGGCGAGCGTGACCCGGCTGCGCACCGCGCGGGTGCCGGGGGGACGGACGTCGGTGTCGTTCGACACGGTGGTGCCTTTCGTGGGTGCCCGAGGGCATGACGGAGAACCCGACCACCGAGCGCACGAATGCGTCGGGAACGGGTCAGCGAGATCGCCCGGAGAATGCGGGCGAGAATGACCGCAGGGCGCGCAGGAATGCGCACGGCTGCATTGTCGGTGACCGGTTGCGGTCACCGTGTGGAGTCGTCGCGCGAGACGTCCGCCGCTCGCGGTCCGACCTCGGCGCACGCGCACCGTGCCCGGTTGGCCGCCGTCAGCAGGACGGACGACCGCGGACGGCACGGTGTGTGCGGCCCGTCACAGCGGGGCTGTGCGGGCACGACCGGAGAGGCACCACGTCAGGGGTGCGACGACCTCGGTCGGTCGAGGGAGGACGGCTGGAGCGGGACGTCCCGCGTCAGTGCGAACGGAGCGGGGTGCCGTCGATCGCGCGGACTCCACGGAACGGGTTCATCGCGGTGATCATCATTGTCGGCCCCCTCTCGGTCTCGTACAGCCGGTGATGCTCGTGAACACTATCGGCGTCGGGAATGCGAGCGCAACCCCTTTCTCGAACATTCCCGGAATTGCATCGCCGAACATGATCGGCACCACCGGACGCAGCACGGCCCCGGTACCGCTGAAGGTACCGGGGCCGTGTCGTCCGGGTGTCACCGGACCGCTGCCGGGCTAGACCGTTGCCGGGGCGGGTGCGCGGGCCACGAGCCCGCCGTCCTCGACGTCGATCCGGACGGTGTCACCGTCGTGCGCCTGCTCGTCCACCACCAGGGTCGCGATGCGGTCGTCGACCTCGCGCTGGATCAGCCGACGGAGCGGGCGGGCGCCGTACTCCGGCTCGTAGCCGTGCTCGGCGAGCCAGTCGGTCGCGGCGTCCGACACCGACAGGGTCATGCCCTGCGCGAGGAGCCGGAGCGCGGTGTCCTGCAGCAGCAGGTCGACGATCGACCGGAGCTGTCCGCGCTCGAGCTTGCGGAACAGCACGATGTCGTCGATCCGGTTGATGAACTCCGGACGCATCGACTCGCGCAGCCGGCCCATGACTCGGGCACGCAGGTCGTCCTCGGAGTAGCCGCCGTCTGCCGATGCCGAGAACCCGAGGGCCCCGGAGCGGGACGCGAGGAACTCCGACCCGATGTTCGACGTCATGATGACGACCGTGTTGCGGAAGTCGACCGTGCGCCCCTGCCCGTCGGTGAGCCGTCCGTCGTCCAGCACCTGCAGCAGCAGGTTGAAGACGTCGGGGTGGGCCTTCTCGACCTCGTCGAGCAGGATCACCGAGTACGGGTTGCGACGGACGCGCTCCGTGAGCTGCCCGGCCTCGTCGTAGCCGACGTACCCGGGAGGGGCACCGACCAGGCGGGACACGGTGTGCCGTTCGCCGAACTCGCTCATGTCGAAGCGGAGCATGGCGGACTCGTCGCCGAACAGCGACCCGGCGAGGGCCTTCGCGAGCTCGGTCTTGCCGACGCCCGTCGGGCCGAGGAACAGGAAGCTGCCGACCGGGCGGCGCGGGTCGCCCATGCCGGTGCGGCTGCGCCGGACCGCGGTCGCGACGGCGCGCACGGCGTCGTCCTGGCCGACGACGCGCTCGTGGAGCTCGTCCTCGAGGGAGGCGAGCCGGGAGCGGTCGCCCTGCGTCAGGCGCGTCGCGGGGATGCCGGTGGCGCGGGACACCACCTCGGCGATGTCGGCCTCCGTGATCGTGCGGTCGGCGGGGGTCGGACGGGAGGCGCTGCTCCCGTCACCCGAGGAGGCTGCGGTGATCCGCGCCTCCAGTCCGTCGATCTCGTCGCGCAGGCGCGACGCCTCCTCGTACCGCTCGTCGGCCACCGCGCGGTCCTTGTCGGCCTGCAGCTCGGCGACCTGGTCGCGGAGCGCCTCGGTGTCGACGTCGCCCGACAGGGCGAGACGACGACGGGCGCCCGCCTGGTCGACGAGGTCGATGGCCTTGTCCGGCAGGTGCCGGTCCGTGACGTAGCGGTGCGAGAGCTCGACCGCGGCGCGGAGGGCCTCGGGCGTGTACTCGACGTCGTGGTGCTCGGCGTACCGAGGGGCGAGCCCACCGAGGATCGCGACGGCGTCCTCGACGCTCGACTCCCCCACCGTGACCGGCTGGAAGCGACGCTCGAGCGCGGCGTCCTTCTCGATGCGCCGGTACTCGTTCAGGGTCGTCGCGCCGACCAGGTGCAGGTCGCCGCGCGCCAGTCGGGGCTTGAGGATGTTGCCGGCGTCCATCGAGCCGCCCTCGCCGCCGCCGCCCGCACCGACGACCGTGTGGAGCTCGTCGACGAACACGATGAGCTCGTCGGCGTGTGCCGCGATCTCGTCCATCGCCTTCGTCAGGCGCTCCTCGAAGTCACCGCGGTAGCGGGTGCCGGCGAGCATGCCGGGCAGGTCGAGAGCGACCACGCGCTTGCCCTGCAGGAGGACGGGCACGTCGCCGTCGGCGATGCGCTGCGCGAGGCCCTCGACGATGGCCGTCTTGCCGACACCGGGCTCACCGATGAGGACGGGGTTGTTCTTCGTGCGACGGAGCAGGATCTCGACCGTCTGCTCGATCTCGTCGGCACGGCCGATCACCGGGTCGATGCGACCGTCGCGGGCGCGCTCGGTGAGATCGGTGCCGAACTGGTCGAGCGTCGGGGTGTCGCTCTCGGTCGTCGTGGTGTCGGGCATCGGGCGCCCCTCTCGTGCTGCTGCCGCGGCCTGCTGGGCGAAGTCCTGCACGGCCTGCGGGGTGACACCGGCGCTCGCGAGCAGCTGCCCGGCGACGGTGTCCTGGTCGGTGACGAGCGCGAAGAAGACGTGCTCGGGGTCGGTGTAGGTGCTGCCGAAGCCCTTGGCGGCCTGGGTCGCCTCGAGCAGGATCCGCTGCGCGGTGCCGGTCAGCGTCGGGCGCCCCTCGACGGGCTCGTCGGTCGGGGCGGGGAGGCGCTCCTCGACCTCGGCGGCGAAGCGCTCGGGGTCGACGCCGGCGTGGCGGAGCACCGCGGCGAAGGGGTCGGCGCCCACGAGCACGTGCAGGACGTGCAGGGCGTCGATCTCGCGCTGCCCCTGCGACGCCGCGTACTCGGCGGTGCGCTGGAGCAGGTCGTGCGTGCGGCGGCTGAGCAGCCGCGTGATGTCGACCGGTCGCCCGAACGGTACGGACCGCTGGGCGCCGGACTGCTGTGCCGCGAGCAGGCGGGCGAGGAACGCGTCGAACGCGTCGCTGCTGCCGGTCGGGCCGAACGTCTCTGGCAACGGGACCTCCTGGGGAACTTGAGTGCCTTCGACTCAATGCAACGCAGGAGGCGCCGGGTCATTCCCGGGAGGTGGAAGAAGTTGCGTTGGCTCGACTCAGGTCCGCGCTGGGGTCCTGTTCAGGTCCGCGCGATGGCCGCGGTCGAGGCGTCGGTGACGCGGACGAGGTCGGTCGGAGCGACCTCGATGTCGAACCCGCGACGGCCTCCGGAGACGAAGATGCTCGGGTAGGTCAGCGCCGACTCGTCGACGACCGTGCGGAGCGGCGTCTTCTGCCCGACCGGACTGATCCCGCCGACGACGTACCCGGTCCGCTTCTCGGCGAGGGCCGGCTGCGCCAGCGTCGCCTTCTTGCCGCCCAGGGCTGCGGCGATCGCCTTGAGGTCGAGTCGGTTCGCGACGGGGACGACCGCGACCGCGAGCTGCCCGTCGACCGAGACCACCAGGGTCTTGAAGACCTGCTCCTCGCGGAGGCCGAGCGCCGCGGCTGCTTCCTCGCCGAAGTTCGTCGCCGTCTCGTGGTGCTCGTAGACGTGCGGCGTGAACGGGATCCCCGCCCGCTCGAGGGCGAGGGTCGCTGGGGTGCTCGGCGATCCTGCGGTCATGCCTGTGATCCTGCCCGTCCACACCCGACGGTCCGCCGCGGCACGCGGGCGTTACGCTGAACCGACCATGACCGTCATCGAGCTCCTGCTGCGTGCCGTCGCCGCGCTCCAGCTCGGTGACGCCTCGGTGGCCTCCCCCGCGCCGCTGCTCGCCGTCGCCGCCCTCGGCCTGGCGGCGGTGGCCGCGACGGTCTTCGTCGTCCGCGTGCTCGCCACGGTGCTCGGGCTCGACGTCGACCCGACCGCCGACGGCCGGACGAGGGAGGCCGTCGAACGGCCGACGCGGATCGGGTGGCGGCACCCGGACGCCGATGGTCACGTGCGGTCGCGAGCGCCGGGCGCGGTGACGCCGGCCTGACCACCCGCGGGTGGTCGGGTCACGTGACCGCGTACCCCTCGACCGAACGGATCGTCATGGACGTCACCACTCTGCCCGTCGTCGGGAGCCTGCTGCACGCCGGCGCCGACCTGCTCACCGCCCTCACCGACGGGCTCGCGCCCGTCGCGGGGGCCGCCGCGGCCGCACTCGCGGTCGTCCTCGTCACGCTCGCCGTCCGTGCGGCGCTCGTCCCGCTCGCCGTGCTGCAGGTGCGGGCCGAACGGGACCGCCGTCGCCTGGCGCCACAGGTCGCGGCACTCCGCCGACGGTACGGCAGCGACACGCGTCGGCTCCAGGAGGCGCTGCAGCGGCTGTACACGTCGGAGCACGTCTCGCCGCTCGCCGGCTGCCTGCCGGTGCTCGCGCAGGCTCCGGTCCTGTCGCTCGTGTACACGCTCTTCACCCACGCGTCCGTCGCGGGCGCCGCGAACGCCCTGCTCGACGCCACCCTCGTCGACATCCCGCTCGGACACACGCTCCTCGCGGTGCTGGCAGGACCGCTCTGGACGCACGCCTGGATCGTGCTCGTGCTGCTCGGCGTGCTCGCCGTCACGGTCGAGCTGTCGCGGCGTGCCGGTTCCCGCTGGAACCCCGTCGACGCACCGGTTCCCGGAACGCCCGGCGGCGGGACCGCGGCGGCCGTGGCCCGGTGGGTGCCGTTCGTCTCCGTCGCCTTCGCCGCGGTGGTCCCGCTCGCCGCGACGCTCTACGTCGTCACGAGTGCGGTGTGGACGCTCGGCGAGCGGGCCGTGCTGCGGCGACTGGTGCGCTGAGCTCGGTCGGTGCCGCCAGGGTGCCTAGCCGCCCTGGCCCTCCTGCTGCGGGCCCTGGTCGACCGGGTCGTACTCCGACCCGCGGCCCTGCTCCTCGTCGGGCGTCGGTACGTGGCGCTCGGTGCCGCTCCCCCCGGGGCTCGTCGCGACGTAGTCGGCCTCGCCGGACTGGGTGTCGTGGCTGAGCGCCTCGAGGGTCTCCGGGTCGGCGTCGTGCCGGACGGCGTCGTGTCGTTCCTCGCCGGGCCGTTCGTCGTGTGGCGCGCCGTGCCGGTCCGTCGTGGGCGGGGTCGTCGGCACGTCGGTGGCGGACGCGGGGTCACGGTCGGGGCTCATGGGTCCCGTCTACCCCCTCGAACTGGGCGGGTGCGCGGACCGGCCGGAGCCCGCACCGGGGCGGACGGCGCTGCGCCTCGGTGGGAACATGGGCGACGTCCGGTGCGTCCGGACCGGGAGTGCGCATGGCAGACGACGACGTCACCGCGGAACGGGCACGACTCGAGGCGCTCGCGTGGGGTGCCGGGTCGTCGGCCGAAGCCGCCGCTCGGGCGCGGGCCGCGCTCCGGGACCTCGACGTGCGACAGGACCCCGACGCGCGACCAGAACAGGACATGCGGACGGATCACGACGCCCGGCCGGAGCCCGACGCACGTCTGCACCGCGACACACGACCCGACCCCGGCACGCACCGGGCGTCCGACGGTGGCGCGGCGACGACGACGGGAGCCGAGCCGGCGGGACGGACCGGCACCGCCGGTACCGAGCCGGGGAGCGACGGGGGCGCGGTGGACGACGGGGGTGGGGCGGGCCTCCCGGCCGGACCGACGACCTGGCGGACACGAGCCCGCTCACTGCTCTGGACCGCGCGCCCGCGCGCCTGGATCGCGCTCGGTGCCGCGGCCGTGCTCGGCCTGACGTTCGCCGCCGGGACGCTCGTCGGCACCTCGCACGACCAGCCCGCCGCCGCGCCGAGCACGACGCCGAGTGCCGGGACGGTCACGCTCGAGGAGCTCCTCGACATCCCGCAGACGTACGCCGACCAGCTGCCGGGTCCGGTCGAGGCGCCGGTGAGCCTGCGGACCACGCGGCTCGTGTTCACGAACCGGGCGCTCGACGGCAGCTCGTTCGAGACGCCCTGGAACGTCTGGGCCGGCGTCGGCACCGACCGCGAGACCATCTGCCTGGTGGCGACCGCGAACCGACTCGAGTCGACGACCGCCTGCTACCCGCGCGAGGACGCCCTGCACGGGAACGTCTCGCTCTCGGCGCAGTCGATGAGCGGCACGCTGACCGTCACCCTGCGGGGCGGCGGCGTCCAGGGCACCGTGACGAACGAGAACTGACCGGGGAATGTCCGCTCCCGCGGTGCGTTGGAGCGCTCCTGTGACTTTCCGCGGGGGTCTCGCGCGATCCGGATGCAGCGTGCAACACTGGAGGAGCGCACTCGCCGTGGAGTCGTCCCACAACACCACGTCCGGGTCGGTCGACCCGGACGACGAACCGCGAGCGCGCCCCGCACCCCCACCGTCAGGACGGTGAGCTGCTGCGTGCTCCGGTGTCCCCCGGAGGAGGTCAGCAGCGTGTCCACCAACACCACCACCTCGGCCGTGTCGACGCACACGAGGCCGATCACCGTCACCAGCAGGTCCGTCGTCGGCATCGCCGTGCTCGGTCTCGCGACGTTCTTCGCGATCACGACCGAGCTCATGCCGGTCGGCCTGCTCGGCACCATGAGCCGTGACCTCGGCGTCTCCGAGTCCACCATGGGCGTCGTCGTGACCGTGTACGCGGCGGCCGTCGCGATCCTCGCGCTGCCGCTCACCGCGTTCACCGCACGGCTCCCCCGCAAGGCGGTGCTCGTCGCCACCCTGGTCGGCTACGCGGTGTCGAACGTGATGGTCGCGCTCGCCCCGACCTTCGCCGTCGTCTGCGCCGGACGCGTCGTCGGCGGTGTGGCACACGCGCTGTTCTTCTCGGTCGCGTCGGCCTACGCGACCCGCATCGTGCCGCCCCGGCTGGCCGGCCGGGCGATCGCCTTCGTCTACTCCGGCAGCTCGCTCGGCTTCGTCCTCGGGGTGCCCCTCGCGACCTGGGTCGCGCAGAGCACCGGCTGGCGGCCGGCCGTCGGCGGGGTCGCACTCGCCGCCCGCCGACCCCGCGGCGCCAAGTCTGGAGGACGCCTGTGAGGGGACCGTCGTGCACAAGCGGTGCTCGGTGACATACAGGCGAGACGAGCG
>NZ_CAJCKG010000041.1:0-26430 GCF_903970945.1 Curtobacterium sp. ME26 | reverse complement strand
GCCGTCGTGGCCGGGGTGGGGGTGGTGGTGTCAGCCATGTTCATGCTCCTCTCGATGCCCGCCGGGACACGTTCCCAGCGGTTGCTGTTCACGGATGAGACGGGGTGACACCGAGGTTCGTCACGTCCCCCGTTCCGCGTCCGGCGATTCCCCAGGAAACAGGCCTCAGGGGTCGATCTTGTCCCCCGATCGCGTCTCGTGCCCGTCGTTGTGGTGCGCAACCGGACAGCGTCGGTGCGTTCGGACCGGAAGGCGCGCGACGACGGACGGGAGGCGCCGCACCGGTCCGGTGCAGCGCCTCCCGTCCGTCAGGGGGCTCAGTGCGCGGCGAGCTGCGCCGTGATCAGCGTCGCCACCTGGTCGACGTGCGGTTCCCGGAGGACCGAGCTGTGCTCGGCGTGCACGCGGACCTCGTCGACCTCGCCACGGAGGTAGCGGGCCCACCGCGCCGGACCCGACTCGTTGCCGTCGGCGATGACGAGCGTGACGGGGCCGTCGTAGGGGCGGGGCTCGTAGCCGCGCGAGATGAGGAGCGCGTGGTCGAAGAAGGCGCGGAAGTGCCGCTGCCCCTCCCAGCGGAAGACCCCGGCACCGTGCCCGCGTGCCCGGCGGGCGATGCGCGCGAACGGGGCGTCGAACTTGCTCCGGAGCAGCGCCGTCCCGGACGCCACCCGCTGCAGCGCGCCGGGGAGCGCTCTCCTGGCCGGGCGCCCGAGGTCGAGCTCGCCGAACTCGACGACGTCGGCCTGCTCGGACGCCTGCTCGGGCAGGAACGTGTCGAGGAGGACGACCCGACGGACCTCGTGGCCGGCGTCGGTGAGCACCGCGGCCATCTCGAGCGCGACCAGGCCACCGAACGAGTGACCGACGAGCGTGTACGGACCCTGCGGCTGCACGACGCGCATGAGCTCGATGTAGCGGCGGGCCATCGCGCCGATGCTCCGGTCGGGCAGTGCGCGGCGCTCGAGCCCGTGCTGCTGGAACGCGAAGAGGGGGCGGTCGCCCAGGTGCCGGGCGAGCGGGACGTACGTCAGCGCGAGCGCCCCCGCGCCGGCCACGCAGAAGAGCGGCTCGACACCGTCGCCACCGCGTGCGGTGAGCGTCACGATGTCCGGGTGGCTCGGGACCGCCGCGGCGCCGAGGCGGATCCGCGCGGTGAAGGTGCGGAGCGTCGGGTGCTCGAGGAGCTCCGAGGACGGCACGTCGACACCGAGCCGGTCGGCGACGGCGGCGAGCATCTCCTCCGCGGACAGCGAGTCGCCGCCGAGTGCCGAGAAGTCGTTGTCGAGGCCGACGGCGGGGAGCTCGAGCGGGCCGACCGAGGGCAGGCCGAGGACCTCGGCCCAGATCTGCCCGACCGCGAGCTGCCACTGGTCGTAGGTGTCCTCGCCGAGCTCCTCGCCGTCCTCGCCGACGGTCGAGCCGAGCGCCGGGGCCTCGGGCAGCGCCGCCCGGTCGACCTTGCCGCGCTCGTTCCGCGGCAGGGCGGGCAGCGGCACGATCGACGTCGGCACCATGTAGTCCGGCAGGAGTTCGCGGAGGGCCTTGCGGATCGCGGCCGGTGACGGCGAGCGGCGTCCGGGCCGGCTCACCACGTACGCGACGAGCCGGGTCGGGGCCGGCGGTGCCTTGACGGCGATCACGACGGCCTCGAGCACGGCGTCGACCGTCCGGAGCGCCGCCTCGACCTCGCTGGGCTCCACGAGGTACCCGCGGACCTTCACGGCGTCGTCGGCGCGACCGAGCAGCGTGAGCACGCCGTGCTCGTCGAAGCGTCCGAGGTCGCCGATCGCCCACGTCGGGGTGCCGTCGGCGGTCGTCCCCGCACGGGTCGCGGTCACCTCGGGGGCACCCCAGTAGCCGCTCGTCATCGCGTCGGAGATGCAGACGACCTCGCCGCTCTCGCCCGGGTCGGCGAGACTGCCGTCGGGACGGCGGACCTCGATGCGCTTGCCGGTGACGATCCGGCCGGAGGGCACGCTCCGCTCCGGCACGGGGTCGCTCGCGCGGATCTCGTGCACGGCGTACACGGCGGTCTCGCTCGATCCCGTCCAGTTGCAGAACGACGTCTCCGCTCCGAGCAGCGGGCGGATGCCGGCGATGTCCGTGCCGGTCACCGCCTCGCCCACGGTCGCCACGAGGCGCAGGCCGCGCAGTCGGTCGTCCGACGGGTCGAGGGCACCGGTCATCGAGCGGACGAGGTGCGGTGTGGTGTGCAGCGTCGTCAGGCCGGCGTCGTGCACCCACGTGACGAGGCGGTCGACACCGGTCTTCCGGGGGTCGGCGACGTGCAGGGACGCTCCGGCGAGCAGCGCGGACAGGACCAGCGTGAAGCCGGCCGCGAACCCGTGCGGCAGGACCGACGCGATCCGGTCCTCCGGCACGAACCGGAAGGACGCGCGCTGGGCGACGGTGTCGACGACGATCTGCCGGTGCGTCATCGTGACGCCCTTCGGCGCACCGGTCGAGCCGGAGGTGAAGATGATGTCCATCGGGTCGCGTCCGCCGCGGTCGCGTGCCCCGGGGACGACGGCGATGTCGCCGGGGGTCGCGGCGATCACGCGGGCCTCGCCGAGCAGGTCCTCGAAGGGCAGGACCCGACCGTGCGCGGGCACGAGCGTGGCCGCGCGGTCGGCGTGCTCGACGTCCGCGACGACGTCGACGATCCCGGCGAGCGCCATCACGTGCTGCAGACGGGCCTCGGGCAGGAACGGGTCGAGCGCGACGATGACCCGACCGGCGTGGAGCAGTCCGAGGAGCGCGACGACCGACGCGGCCCCGTGCCCGACCATCGTGCCGACGGGGACGGTCTCGCCGCCCGCCTCGACGGTGACACCGCGACCGGAGTGGTCGTCGGGCGTCAGGCGCTCGTGGAGCAGCAGGCCGAGCGCGCGGGCGGTGCGGTCGAGCTCGCCGTGCGTGGTCTCGCCGTGCTCGTCGACGAGCGCGAGCGAGTCCGGTGCGCGCTCGGCGACGGCGGCGAGGCCGTCGAGGACGGAGGTCTCGGTGTCCGGTGCGGTGGTCGTGCTGCTCGCAGCCCCTGCCGGTGCCGACACGTCGCGCGCCGTGCTCCCGGCGCTCACGACCCGGGTGGTGCGGTCGTCGGGGTGCGGCGCCGATGCCGCCCCCGTGGTGTCGGTCGAGATGAGCATGCGGCCCCCTGTTCACCGTGCTGCGGACTGTGGTCGGCTGACGCTAACCCGGCGCCGTGCTCCTGCGGACGGGCTGTGCGGGAACCCGCGGAGACCTGCGACTTCCCGCAGGCGGGCGGGGCGGCGGGGTGCGCGGTGCCGCGGGTTCCCGCACCGAGGGGTCGCGGGGGCTCGGAACAACGACGAGCACGTCGCACCACGTGATCACGTGGTGCGACGTGCTCGTCGTTGTTCACAGACGCGTTGCGCCGACCGGTCCACCGGCGAGGGCGGGCTCCGACGCAGCGCGCGTCAGTGGATGCGGACGCAGCGCGCGTCAGTGGATGCGGAGCTGCGTCACCATCGGGCAGGCGAAGGGGTCGCGGGCGGCGAGTCCGACGCGGTTGAGGTAGCGGACGACGATGCCGTAGGAGCGCAACAGCGTCGTCTCCGTGTAGGGCACGTCGAGGGTGTCGCAGTGGTCTCGGACGAGCAGTCGGGCCTGCTTGAGCGCGGGCCGCGGCATCGACGGGAAGAGGTGGTGCTCGACCTGGTAGTTCAGGCCGCCCATCAGGAACGACACCCACCAGCCCCCGCGGATGTTGCGGGAGGTGCGGACCTGGCGGGAGAAGAAGTCGACCTTCGCGTCGTGCGCGATCGTCGGCATGCCCTTGTGGTTCGGGGCGAACGAGGCGCCCATCATCACGCCGAACACGGCGAGCTGCACACCGAGGAACGCGCAGGCCATGCCGAACGGCAGGAACCAGAAGACGACCGTCAGGTAGATGCCGAACCGGGCGACGAGCATGGCGGCCTCGAGCAGGCGGTGCCGGCGGTCCGCCTTCGTCCCGTTGCCGGTGACGATCGAGACGACCGCGTACCGGTGCAGGTTGAGGCCCTCGAGGGTGAGGAGCGGGAAGAACAGCCAGCCCTGGAAGCGCATGAAGGTCCGCAAGATCGGCCCGCGGACCGCGGCGGCGTCCTCGGGCAGGAACCGGATGCCGTCCGGGCTGATGTCCGGGTCCTTGCCCACGGTGTTCGGGTTGCCGTGGTGGCGGGTGTGCTTGTTCATCCACCACGAGTAGCTCAGGCCCACCATGAACGTGCCGAGCCACCGACCCGCGTGGTCGTTCCACTTCTGCGAGGCGAACACCTGACGGTGGGAGGCCTCGTGCGACAGGAAGGCGAACTGGGTGAAGATCACGCCGAGCGCTCCGGCGACGATGAGCTGGAACCAGGAGTCGCCGAGGAAGGCGAACGCGACCCACGCCAGCGCGAGGCCGACGACGAGGCTGCCGAACACCGACCAGTAGAAGCCGGTGCGGCGACGGAGCAGTCCCTGTTCCTTCACCTGCGCCAGCAACGCCGAGTAGGTCGAGGTGCCGTTGCGGCTGCCGGGACCGGGTCGGGTGCGGGTGAAGCCGGGGGCGAGCGGGGTCGTGGTCATCGGGGACCGACCTTCCGTGGTGAGCGATCCTTCGACCGGTCCGAGGAGTTCACGCATCCGCGCTTCCGAGAACCGTAGGGTCGCGACCTGGGGAACCGCCTGGCGTTCTCCGGCGAGTCCGGAGAACGCGATCGAGCCCGTCCGTGGGCGTGCGTGTTGCCCCGGATGACGCCGAGCGGGAATGCCCGACAGGTGATGTGCGATTGTACGGACCCGTGAGCACCGTCGAGCCCTCCCCCACGTCCGTCCCCGAGCCCGCCTCCTGGCACGCCTGGCGCGAGGCCCGTCGACAGCGGGTCACCGCACCGCAGGGCGACCTGGCGCTGGTGCAGACCACGTGGCTGCCGGACGGCGCGGAGCCGGACCTCGAGCAGGTCCTCGTCGGCCAGCCGGCCTCGGTGACCGCCACGGCCGTGCACCGGAAGGACATCGACACGGGCGCACCCGAGCACGGGTACCGCCTGTGGGACGCCGAGTCGCCCGCGAACCGCTCCTACGACGGCACCCCGGTCTTCCCGTACGACCCCGCGTGGCGCATCGAGGCCCGCTTCACCCCGGCCGAGCCCGGCCGCACGATCCCCTACGAGCACCTCCGCGACGCCGCCGGCAGCACGCGCGACCTCGTCGTCCCCGGTGACATCACCGCGACGATCGACGGCCGCGAGTACCGCCTCAGCGCGTTCGACGACGACGGCACGCTGCTGCTCGTGTTCGGCGACCCGACGAACCGCAGCACCGACGACGCCGAGCGCACCTACGGCACCGGACGCTTCCTGTTCGTCGAGCGGCCCGAGGGGACGTCGACCGGCGAGGAGTCCGCGGTCGTCCTCGACTTCAACCACGCATTCGTCCCGCCGTGCGGCTTCAGCGACCAGTACAACTGCCCGCTCCCGCCCGCGCAGAACCGACTGCACGTGCCCGTGCACGCCGGCGAGCGGTACGTCGCACACCGCGGCTGAGCCCGTCCCACCCTCCCCGACCCCCCGCTTCCCCACCAGGAGTCCCGTGAAGTCCCGCACCCTCCCCATCGTCGCCACCGGCGTCGCCCTCGCCCTCGCCCTCGCGGGCTGCTCGTCCGCGAACGGCGGGTCGTCGTCGGGCGCCGACGCGACCGTCGTCGTGGGCTCGCTCTACGAGCCGACGAACCTGTCGAACGTCGACGGCGGCGGCCAGGGCGTCAACGAGGCCTTCCAGGACAACGTGTACGAGGGGCTGTTCCGCCTCGGTGACGACGGCGACGTCACGCCGCTGCTCGCGTCGTCGTACGACACCTCGGAGGACGGGCTCACCTACACGTTCACGCTCCGCAAGGGCGTCCGCTTCCACGGCGGCGGCACCATGACGAGCGCCGACGTGAAGAGCAGCATCGAGCGAGTGACCGCCGAGGACTCGCAGTCCTCGCGCAAGTCGAGCCTCGCCGTCATCAAGGCGATCGACACCCCGGACGACGACACCGTCGTGGTGCACCTGTCGCAGCGGTCGATCTCGTTCGTCTACAACCTGTCGTACGTGTGGATCGTCCCCTCGGCCGAGAAGTCGCTCAAGACCGAGGAGGACGGCACCGGTCCGTACGAGCTCGCCGACCGGAAGCGCGGGTCCTCCCTGACCCTCGACCCGTTCTCCGGCTACTGGGGTGCGAAGCCGAAGAACGGCGGCGTCGAGTTCCAGTACTTCACGAGCGCCTCGACCCTGTCGAACGCCCTGGCCAGCGGCAGCGTCGACGTCGTCACGAGCATCCAGTCGCCGGACGCCCTGTCCCGCTTCACCGCGGACACGAGCAAGTACACCGTCAGCGAGGGGAAGTCCACGACCAAGGAGCTCCTCGCCTTCAACGACGCCGAGGGCCCCTTCACCGACGTGAAGCTCCGCCAGGCGATCTCGGCCGCCGTCGACCGCAAGGCCCTGCTCAAGGCGATCTGGGGCGACTACGGCACGGTCAACGGCTCGATGGTCCCGCCGACCGACCCCTGGTACGAGGACCTGACGAGCGTCAACGCGTACGACCCGGCGAAGGCCAAGCAGCTCCTCGCCGAGGCCGGCAAGGCGGACGGCTTCACCTTCACGCTCGACACCCCGACGTACGACCCGCACCCCGCCGTCGCGCAGTACCTGCAGAGCGCGCTGCGGAAGGTCGGCGTCACCGTGGAGGTCAACTCGATCAGCGCCGACGAGTGGTACACGAAGGTGTACCAGCAGCACGACTTCGAGGCGACGCTGCAGGAGCACGTCAACGACCGTGACGTCGTGTTCTACGGCAACCCGGACTTCTACTTCGGGTACGACAACGCCGACGTGCAGAAGGACATCAGCGACGCCGAGCAGGCGTCCTCGGAGGACCAGCAGACCGCGCTGCTCAAGCAGGCGAACGAGCAGATCGTGCGGGACGCGGCCAGCGACTGGCTGTACGTGTACCCGCAGATCGTCGTGTCCGACAAGGACGTCACGGGATACTGGAAGAACGGGCTGAACTCGCAGTTCCCCGTCTCCGGCATCACGGTCGGGTAAGCCCCGCCCAGCCGAACAGAACCGACAGCACCGATCAGCCCGACAGGATCCCGCTCCCCCGC
Source organism: Curtobacterium sp. ME26 (assembly GCF_903970945.1). Classification (NCBI taxonomy): domain Bacteria; kingdom Bacillati; phylum Actinomycetota; class Actinomycetes; order Micrococcales; family Microbacteriaceae; genus Curtobacterium; species Curtobacterium sp. ME26. The sequence goes on along the minus strand of NZ_CAJCKG010000041.1, from coordinate 19,285 downwards.
ATGACCCGCTACGTCCTCCGCCGCCTCGGCATCCTCGTGGTGTCCCTGCTCGTGGCACTCGTGGTGGTGTTCGCGCTCCTGCGGATCCTGCCGGGCGACCCGGCGAACGCGCTGCTCGCCGCCAACGCCACCCCGGACCAGGTCGAGGCGGCCCGGCGGGCGGTCGGCTCCGACCTCCCGCTGGCGCAGCAGTTCGGCACGTGGTTCGGGCAGATGCTGCGGTTCGACCTCGGCACCTCGTTCACGAGCGGCCTGCCGGTGCTGCCGGACCTGGCGCAGCGGCTCGTCGTCACCGTCCCGTTGACGCTCATCGCCTTCGTCGTCGCCGTCGTGCTGGCGAGCGTGGTGGGCTTCGTCGCCGCAGCCCGGGCGGACCGCTGGTACGGCGTGCTGCTGTCCGGCATCACCCAGCTCGGCGTCGCCGTGCCGGTGTTCTGGATCGGCATCCTGCTCGTGCAGGTCGTGTCGCTGCAGTGGGGACTCCTGCCGTCGAGCGGGTTCCCCCGCGATGACTGGGCGTACCCGGGTGACGCCCTCGAGTCCCTCGCCCTGCCGATCATCACCGTCGCGGTCGTCATGACCGCGTCCATCGCCCGCTACGTCCGGAGCGCCGTGCTCGACGTCCTCGGCGCCGACCACATCCGCACGGCCCGGGCCCTCGGGGCGTCGACCGCGTCGGCGTTCCTCCGGCACGGCGTCCGGTCCGCGGTCGTCCCCGTGATCGCCGTGCTCGGCATCGAGCTCGCGTCGACCTTCCTCGGCGCCGTCGTCGTCGAGAGCGTGTTCGCCCTGCCCGGCCTCGGCAGCATGCTCATCACCGGCATCGAGCAGCACGACTACCCGAGCATCCAGGGCGTGCTCCTCGTCTCGACGGTCGCGGTGCTCGTCATCGGCTTCGCCGCCGACGTCGTGCAGCGGATCGTCGACCCGCGCCTGCGCGCGACCGTCTCGGGGAACCGATGAGCGCCCGCCGCTCGGCACGCCGCTCCGTGTCGCTCGTCGTCGGCGCCGTCTTCGTCGGCATCGTCCTCGTCACCGCCGTGGTGTCCCTGTTCTGGCTGCCGTACTCGCTGTACGACACGACCGGCGGTCGACTGACCCCACCGGGCGCAGCGCACTGGCTCGGCACGGACACCCTCGGCCGCGACCTCGCGTCACAACTGCTGGTGGGCGCGCGGATCGCCCTCGCGACCGGCCTCGGCGCGGTCCTGCTCGGCGGGCTCCTCGGCACGGCGATCGGCCTGGTCGCCGCCTTCGCCCGCCCGTGGCTCGACGACACCCTGTCCGCCGTGCTCGACATCGTCATCGCGTTCCCGACGCTGCTCGTCGCGATGCTGCTCGTGGCCGCCCGGGGCGCATCGCTCGGCACCGCGATCGTCGCGATCGGACTCGTGATGTCCGCCGTCGTCGCGCGCATCGTCCGCATCCTCGCCCGTCGCGTGCTGCGGCAGGACTACGTCACCGCGGCCCGCACGTCCGGCACGTCCTGGGCCGGCATCGTCGTGCAGCACGTGCTGCCGAACGCCTGGCCGACCCTCGCCGTGAACCTCGCGCTGCAGTTCGGGCTCGCCGTCCTCGCCGAGGCGAGCCTGTCGTACCTCGGCCTGGGCGCCCCGCCGCCGAACGCGTCCTGGGGACGCATGCTGCAGGACGCGCAGCAGACCGCGTTCGAGGCCCCCGCGGGCGTCCTCGCGCCCGGCATCGCCCTGGTGGTGCTCGTGATCGGCGCGAACCTGCTGGCGGACGGGCTGCGCGACGTCGCCGACCCGACCCGTCGCGGACGCGGCGCGACCCGGGGACGCGGGTCGCGCCTCCAGGCCGGACCGGCGGCCGCGGCCACCGAGACCGGAGCGACGGACGGGAGGCCCGCATGACCCCGGCAGTCCAGGTCACCGACCTGCGCATCACCAGCGCCGACGGCGCGGTCCTCGTGGACGGCGTCACCTTCGCCGTCGGCGACGGCGAGCGCCTCGGCATCGTCGGCGAGTCCGGCAGCGGCAAGTCGCTGACCGCCCTGGCGGTGCAGGGCCTGCTGCCCGCCGGTCTCACCGCGTCCGGCTCCGTCCGCGTCGGCGACGTCGAGGTGGTCGGCGCGTCCGAGCGCACGCTGCGCGGCGTGCGCGGCACGGCCGTCGCCCCGGTCTTCCAGGAGCCTATGACCGCCCTCGATCCGCTCATGCGCGCCGGCGACCAGATCGCCGAACCGCTGCGTCGGCACCGGGGACTCCGCGGTGCGGAGCTCCGCGCCGCGGTCCGGGAGGCCGTCACCGACGTCGCCCTGCCCGACCCGGACCGCGTGGTCCGGTCGTACCCGTGGGAGCTCTCCGGCGGGCAGCGGCAGCGGGTCGCGATCGCCATGGCGCTCGTCTGCCGGCCCCGTGTGCTCATCGCCGACGAGCCGACCACGGCCCTCGACGTGACCGTGCAGGCGCAGGTGCTCGACCTGCTCGACCGTGCCGTCGCCGACCGTGGCATGGGACTGCTCTTCATCAGCCACGACCTGCCCGTCGTCGCGCGGACCGTCGACCGGGTCCTCGTGCTCGAGCACGGTCGGACCGTCGAGGAGGGCCCCGTGCAGGACGTCGTCCGGTCCCCCGCCCAGCCGTACACGCAGCGGCTCGTCGGGAGCGCCCGGGCGCTGCAGGACGCGCTCGACGCCGGACGGAGGGGTGCCTGATGAACCCGTTGCTCGCACTCGACGCGGTCTCGTACCGGTACCCGGGACGGGACACCGGCCTCGCACTCGACGACGTGTCGTTCGCCGTGCCGCCCGGCGGGCACGTCGGCATCGTCGGTGAGTCGGGGGCGGGCAAGTCGACCGTCCTCCGGCTCCTGCTCGGGCTGGCCGCGCCGCACACCGGATCCGTGTCCTTCGACGGCGCACCGCTCGACCTGCGCGACCGGGCCGGCATGCGTCGCTTCCGTGCCGCCGTGCAGCCCGTCTTCCAGGACCCGTACTCGTCGCTCGACCCCCGGCAGCGCGTGGACCGCATCGTCGGCGAGCCGCTCCGGTCGCTCGCCGTGGCGTCCGGGGCCGAGGCGTCCGACCGGATCGAGGCCGCGCTCCGCGACGTCGGGCTCGACGGGGACGCCGGCCGGCGCTACCCGCACGAGTTCTCCGGCGGCCAGCGGCAGCGCATCGCGATCGCCCGGGCCGTCGTGTCCGGGCCGCGGGTGCTAATCGCCGACGAGCCGGTCAGCGCGCTCGACCTGACCACCCGCGTGGCGGTGCTCGAGCTGTTCGAGCGCCTCGCGGCGGAGCACGGGATGACGATCGTGCTCGTGTCGCACGACCTGGCGGTCGTGGCACGGCTGTGCGCGAGCACGGTGGTGCTGCGCGGCGGCCGGGTCGTCGAGTCGGGAGCGACGGCGCGGGTGCTGGCGGAACCGGAGTCGGCGTACACGCGGGCACTGCTGGACGCGGTGCCGCGGTTGCCGGTCTGACACCGGGTGCGGTGGGGCATCGTCACGGACCGGGTCCGCCCGCTCCGCACCGTGCAGACCCGGTCCGGCCGCTCCGCACCCTGCGGACCTGGTGCGGAGCGGCCGGCGACCGTCAGGGACGGAAGACCGCCCGGACGCACCCGTCGGTCTTCTCCTTGAACATCGCGTAGCCGTCGGGCCCGTCGTCGAGCGGCATGACGTGCGTCGCCAGGTGCTCGGTGACGATCTCGTCGCGCGCCATCCGTTCGAGGAGCATCGGGATGTACCGCTGCCCGTGCTGCTGCGCGGACCGGAGCGTGAGTCCCTTGTTCATCACGGCCCCGAGCGGGAACTTGTCGACGAACCCGCCGAAGACGCCGAGGACGAAGAGGCTGCCGCCCTTGCGCGCCGCGAACACCGCCTCCCGCACCGCGGTGGGTCGGTCGGTCTGCAGCCGGAGCTGCTGCTTCAGCTGGTCGTACGCGAAGTCCGGTCCGTCCCGGTGCGCCTCCATCCCGACCGCTTCGATGCACACGTCGGGGCCGCGACCTCCCGTGAGCTCCCGGAGCTCGGCGGTCACCTCGCTGGTCTCGTAGTTCATCGTCTCCGCCCCGATGACCTGTTCGACCTGCGTGAGCCGCTCCTGGAAGCGGTCGATCACGATGACCCGCTCGGCACCCAGCAGCAACGATGCACGCGCTGCCATCTGCCCGACGCCACCGGCACCCCACACCGCGACGGTGTCACCGCGCCGGACGCCGCCGAGGTCCGCGCCCATCCACCCGGTCGGCGCGGCGTCCGACGCGAACAGCGCCCGCTCGTCGCTGACCCCCTCGGGGACGGCGAACGCTCCCTGGTCGGCGTACGGCACCCGGATGTACTCGGCGTGGCTGCCGGCCCAGCCCCCCAGCGCGTGGGAGTAGCCGTAGCAGCCACCGGGAGCCTGCCCCCACAGCATCTCCGGGATCCCCGCGTTCGGGTTGCCGTTGTCGCAGAGCGAGTAGAGCTCGTTGCGGCAGTACCAGCACCTCCCACAGCTGATGAACGAGCAGACCACGACACGGTCGCCGACCGCGTGCTTCCGCACCTCCGAGCCGACCTCGACGACCTCACCGATGAACTCGTGTCCGAGCACGTCACCGGCACGCATCGTCGGCACGTACCCGCCGAGCAGGTGCAGGTCCGACCCGCACGTCGTGCTCAGTGTCACCTTGACGATGACGTCCTGGGCATTGAGGATCCCGGGGTCGTCCACGGTCTCCACCGAGAGTTCGTTCACTCCGGTCCAGCACAGCGCCTTCACAGCACACCCTCGCCCTTCGCATCGTCCTCTGCCGCGTCCACCGCGCCGCCGAGCAGCGTGCGCGGTCGTTCGCCGTGCGGCCGCGGCGTCCCGCGCAGGACCTCGCCCGTCTCGAACACCTGCTTGGCGTCACGGAGTGCCGCACGCAGGGCCTTCCCCGGGTCGTCTCCCGAGCCTGTGTCCGCGTCGGCTCGGAGCCGGGCGTGGACCTCGAAGCCCTTGTCGCCCGGTGCGGGTTCGATCCGGACCTCGAGCGAGTCGGCGAGCCGTCGCAACGGCTCCGGGTACCCCCCGCTCCGGAACGCCTCGGCGTCGCCGAGCACGGTGACGGCCTTCCACCCCTCCGGGTGCGGGGCGTCCCCGTCGGAGGCGCGGCCCTTCCTGACCAGCGAGCGGGCGACGAGGCCCGCCGCCAGACCCGCGACACCGAGCCCGACCGCGGCAGCGGCCTTCCCGTCGGCCACGGTCAGGCCGCCTTGCCGGGCTTGAGCACGATCTTGGTCCAGCCGTCGTCCCGGTTGTCGAAGTGCTCGTAGGCGTCGGGAGCCTGGTCGAGCGGCAGCTCGTGGCTCACGATGAACGACGGTGACGCCTTCCCGGCGGCGACGAGGTCTCGGAGCCGACGGTTGTACTTCTTGACGGGTGCCTGTCCGGTGCCCATCGTCTGGCCCTTGAACCAGTGCAGGCCGATGTCGAACGCGACCTGTCCCTGCTTCGCCAGCTCGTCCGCCCCGCCGGGGTCCTGGGGGACGAACACGCCGACGGTGCCGATGCGCCCGGTGAACCGCACGGACTGGACCAGGCGGTTGAGCGTCAGGTTCGGCTGCTCGTCCCCACCCGGATCGTGTGCCTGGTAGCCGACGCACTCGCACCCGTTGTCGGCGCCGAGCCCCATCGTCTGCTCGAGGACGGCCTGGACCGGGTCGACCTTCGAGTCGTCGATCGCGATCGCGCCGATCGACTCCGCCAACCGGAGTCGGTCCGGGTGCCGGTCGACCACCATCACCTTGCTCGCGCCCTTGATGGTCGCCGACAGCGCCGCCATCAGACCGACGGGTCCGGCACCGTAGATCACGGTCTGGTCGCCCGGCTGCACGCCCGCCATCTCGGTCGCGTGGTACCCGGTCGGGAAGATGTCGGCCAGCATGACGTAGTCGGCCGACTTCTCCTCGGCGTCCTCGCCCAGCCGGAGGCAGTTAAAGTCACCCCACGGGACCCGCAGCAGCTCGGCCTGACCGCCGGCCCACGGACCCATGTCGGCGAACCCGTACGCGGCGCCGGCCCACTCCGGGACGGGCTGCGCGGTGAGGCAGTAGTTCGTCAGCCCGCGCTCGCAGTTCTTGCAGTGCCCGCACGCCACGTTGAACGGCAGCACGACGTGGTCGCCGACCCGGACCTCGTCGACGCCGGGGCCGACCTCGATCACCTCGCCCATGTTCTCGTGCCCGAACCACCGCCCGGTCTCGAAGCTGGTCCGACCCTCGTACATGTGGAGGTCGGATCCGCAGATGTTCGTCGTGGTGATGCGCACCAGCACGTCGGTCGGGCGCTCGATCCGCGCATCCGGGACGTCCTGCACCGCGACCTTCCGTGGCCCCTCGTAGACGACTGCTCTCATGGTGTCCTCCTTCCAGGTACGGCCCGTCCGGCGGTGGACGCGGCTCGGTCGGTCACCCGACGGCTCAGTGTCCGGTCGTCGGGAGCGGAGCCGCCATCGGCAGACCTGCCCACGCGAAAGCGCGGCCGACGGGCACGCGCCAGCGCCCCGGTGGTAGGCCAGCACGCAACGGACAGCTCGCTCCGTACCCGTCACCGACCGTCCGAGGGGGCCGCCACCCGTGACACCGACACCAGCGCTCCGGCTCGTCGGGCCGGACGACATCGCACCCGAGGAGCGTCCCGACGCCGAGGTCGTCGAAGCGACCCGGGCCTCCTCGGCGGAGGACCGCCTCCTCCGCGGGCTCGGAGCCTCGGCGGCACTCGTCGACGGCGTCCGGGCGGGTGTCGCCCTGCTCTCCCGACGCCGCGTCGTCCCCCTCCCGGGCCTGCGCGTCGACGAACTCCTCGGCCCCGGCTCCGCGGTGGTCGCCGCCGCGGACGACGCGATCCGCGACGGGGCGGACCACGCCTCGTTCCTCTGGCCGCGCGGGTGCCGGCAGTCGCCCGACGGCTACGTCCGGGTGACGGTGCTCGCCTGTGACGGCGCACTCGGTCCGGCGGCCCGGGGCGTGGTCGTCCTGTCGCCCGCCCCGCGGCTGCGCGGCCTGACGCCGCGCTAACTCGAGGTGCTGGGGCACCTGGTCGAGGGCTGCTCGAACCTCGAGATCGCCCGAGCGCTCGCGGTGGCTCCGCGGACCGTCGCCGCGCACGTCGAGCACATCCTCTTCAAGCTCGACGCGACGTCGCGGACGCTGGCAGCCGTCCGCGCCGAGCGCGCCGGCCTCTACGTCCCCGTCGGGTAGCGCGAGCGCCGCGCACCGGGACCGCCGTCAGGACACCAGGAGGCACCGTCATGTCACACCTCTCGATGCAGGCCGGGATCGCCGCGCTCGTCGGGCTCGCGGTGGCGGTGGTCGCCGTGCTCACGGGCGTCCCCGACCTGGCGCCACTCCTGGGGTGGGTGGTGGCGTCGGCGGTGTTCCTCACCTGGGCATGGCGCCGCGCGTGGCCCGCTGACCCCGGCCGGACCCGGGCGCTCGCGCGGCACGAGGACCGGTCCAGGAGGCTCGTCGACGTGCTGATCATCACCTCCACGTTCCTCAGCCTGGTCCTGGTGGTGTTCGCACTCGTCCGCAGCCAGCAGCAGGACCTGGTCGGGTCGGTCGCCGCGATCCTCGCGGTCGTCGGGGTCGTGGCGGCCTGGGCGCTCGTCAACACGGTCTACGCGTTCAAGTACGCACGGATGTACTACCTCGACGACCACCACCGATTCGACTTCGACCAGGACGAGGAGCCGGCCTACAGCGACTTCGCCTTCACGGCGTTCTCGATCGGGATGGCCTACAGCGCGAGCAGCATCACGCAGTCGTCGACCCCGTCGCGCCGCATCGCCATGGGCCACGCGCTCCTGTCCTACTTCTTCGGCACCTTCGTGGTGGCGGTCGCGATCAACCTCATCACCGGGCTCACGCAGGGCGGATGAGGGGTTGCTCCTGCCGGAGACCGGTGACGAGGAGGGTCACCATCCGACGGGCGTCGTGGTCCGGGTCGCCCGGCGCGAACGCCACCAGGTCGCCGACCGCCCGGAGGAGTTGGTAGGGGGTCACCTCCGCGACGACGTCACCGGACCCGCGTGCGGCCGCGAGCAGGTCGGCCAGGACGGGGACGAGACGGTCGACGAACAGGGTGTGCAGCGCCGTGAACCCGGCTGCGTCGCCGTCCCACACGCGCGCCAGCCCGTGCTTCGTCCCGAGGAAGTCCACGAACTCGTGCACCCAGCGCAGGACGGCCGTGAACGGCGTCGGCTCCGACGCGAGCAGCGCGGGTCCGGACGCCGCCAGGCCGTCGATCTGGTGGCGGTAGACGGCCACGACGAGGTCCGACCGCGTCGGGAAGTGCCGGTACAGGGTGGCGACGCCGACCCCCGCGGCCGCTGCCACCTCGCGCACCGGAGCGCCCACGCCGGACCGCGCGAAGACCTCGGCCGCGGCGTCGAGGAGGGCCTGTCCGTTGCGCTGCACGTCTCTGCGTCGGGACGGCTCGGGAACGGGGGAAGGAGCGGGGACGGACGGCGGCACGCTCCGATCCTGCCATGTCCTGCGCCTCGGCGGAACCATGTTCCGTTTCCTCTTGCGAAACGGATCAACGTTCCGTATCGTTCGGCGGGTCCGACCCTTCCGCTCCGTTCGAGAGGCCCCCGTGTCCCGATCAACGCCACCGTCCCCCGTCCTCAGCATCCGCCCCGCCCTGCTCCCCGCGCCCGACCGCGGCACCGACCTCGCGGTGCGGGTCACCGCACCGACGACCGGGACCGACCTCCCCGTGATCGTCCTCGCCCACGGCTTCGGCGGATCCATGACCAGCTACGACCCGCTCGTCGACCACTGGAGCGCGAACGGCTTCGTCGTCGTCCAGCCGACGTTCCTCGACTCGTCGACGCTCGGCCTGACGCCCGCCGACCCGCGGTACCCGGTCATCTGGCAGCACCGGGTCGACGACCTCGTGCACGTGATCGACGAGGTGGACACGCTCGTCGCGTCCCTGCCCGGCCTCCGCGAGCGCGTCGACACCGACCGTCTCGCCGTCGTCGGGCACTCGTGGGGCGGGCAGTCGGTCGGGATGCTGCTCGGTGCCCGCGTCCTCGACGCCGAGGGACGTCCCGGCGCGGACCGCACGGACGACCGCGTGCGAGCGGGTGTGCTCCTGGCCACGACCGGCGTCGCACGGGGCGACCTCGTGCCGTTCGCCCAGGAGCACTTCGCCTTCATGGACCCGGACTTCACCGGGCTCACCACCCCGTCCCTCGTCGTCGCCGGCGACCACGACCAGTCGGCGCTCTCGACGCGCGGACCCGACTGGTTCACCGACGTGTACCACCGGAGCCCCGGCGCACGGCACCTCGTGACGCTCCACGGCGGTGAGCACAGTCTCGGCGGCATCCAGGACTACGCGTCGACGGCCACCACCGACGAGAGCCCCGAACGCGTCGACCTCGTCCGTCGCGCGACGACCGCCTTCCTCCGCACCGCCCTCGACGTCGAACCGGACGCGTGGGCCGAGTTCGCGGCGACGACCACCGAACCCGTGGGTTCCCTCGACTCCGCCCCGACGACACCGCTCCGCTCCGGACTCCGCGGTGGGGACCTCACGGAAGGCTCCGCAGCGTGATCGACGACCAGCACCCGGTCCCCACCGGCTTCACCGCATCCTCGACGGCCGACGACGTCCTCCGCGGGGTCGACCTCACCGGACGCGACGTCATCGTGACCGGAGGGCACGGGCGCCTCGGACGCGAGGTCACCCGCTCGCTCGCCGCGGCCGGTGCGTCGGTGGTGGTGGCGGCACGCGACACCGAGCGGGCCGCTGCCGCGGTGGCCGGCATCCACGGGGTCGAGGTCCAGCAGCTCGACCTCACGGAGCCGACCTCGATCGACGCGTTCGCCCGCCGGTGGGTGATGTCCGGCCGCCCCCTGCACGCCCTGGTGAACAACGCCGCCCTGCTGTTCACCGCCGAGCGGCTCGTCGACGCCCGCGGCAACGAGCGGTCCTTCTCGACGTCGCACCTCGGGCACTTCCAGCTCACCCGGGCGCTCCTCCCAGCGCTCCGGCGAGCGCACGGGGCACGCGTGCTGACCGTGACGTCCGGCGCCGCACGGATCGGGCAGATCCACTGGGACGACCTCGCCTTCGCCCGCCGGTACGACGCCGGTGCCGCCTACGCCCAGTCGAAGCGTGCCAACGTGCTCTTCACGGTCGAGCTCGACCGTCGCCACGCCGAGGACGGCATCCGCGCCTTCGCGGCACACCCCGGCGTGGTCATCGGTCCGGGTCCGCACGCTCCGGACCGCATCGCGGCCTACCGCGAGCAGGGCCTCGTCGACGAGCACGGCGAGACGGTCGTCGACCCCGACAACGGGAAGAAGACCGTCGAGCAGGGCGCGGCCACCCTGGTCCTCGGCGCCGCGAGTCCGCTGCTCGACGGGCTGGGCGGCGTCTACCTCAAGGACGGCGACGTCGCGCGGATCGACGACGAGGTACGGCCGCTCACCGCCGACAGCATCCCCGCCGACGCATCCTCCGCGATGCTCGACCCCGACGACGCCCGTCGGCTGTGGGCGGTCAGCGAGCAGCTGACGGGTTGAGGTCGACGGCGGGGCGCGGAGCCCGGCCGGTGGCGTCGATGCCGCGCGATCAGCGCGTGATCTCGTCCACCTACACGGTTCGACCATCGCTCCGCGCCTGTCGTCCAGCGCCGACGGTCGCTCCGATCTGGGCCACGGCACGCGCCTGCCGACGAGTCGTTCGAGAAGGCTCCGCTGCTTCGTCTCGGTCACGAGCGCGAGGCCACCGCAGCCGTCCCGCCGGTGTCTCGTGCCCGCCGGACGGGAGGCGCGTGTCCGGCCCGACCCGCACCTCCCGTCCGGCGGATGCCGTGGCAGGCTGACCGGCGCGCGGTGCGGGGTGTGCTCGGACCGTCCTGCGGCTCGTTCGGTTCCTCACAGGAACGGCGCCGAGATCGGACCCGGCCTTGTGCCAGCTGCGCAGCCGCGTAGCGTTGCTCCTGCTTGCAAGCGCATCAGGGGGCGTCCCGCTGCAGGAGATCGCCGCATCCTCGAATCGGGAGACGGATCCGACCCTGCGATCAACGAAACGGACCAGCGTGCGGGCGGCTGTGGCAGTCTGCGCGGTCATCGGCGGGATCTGCGGCCTCGGTACCACGGGCGCGGTCGCTGCAGCACCTGCACCGACCGCCACCAGCATGGCGACGCCGACACCGACACCGATGTCCCCACCGACTGCTCCTGCGTCAGCCGCGGCGGCGACCACAGCCCCGTCAGCCGCCCCGACCACGGACCCGACCGGGGCCGCTTCGGCTGCGCCTCCAGACGGGCACTGGGTGGCGCTCGACCCGATCGCAGCATCGCCTTCCGCAGCGCCCAGGCACGTCCTGACGAAGGGCTCGTGCCCTGCGGGTACAACGAACTACCCGGGCGCGAAGCACCCCTACAGCTGCCTGGCGGTGTTCCTGGACGGCGGTCACCACCAGGTCGGTCTCCGCATCGGACGGTCAGGTAGCGAGAACTCTGCGTTCGGCTACCTCCACGCACTCCAGGACCACAACGTCGAGGAGCAGACGATCGAACACGCCGTGCAGATCAACGCCGCCGGGGTCCTCCAGCCGAACAACCGTCGTCTGTACGGAGCTGAGTTCGTCGCCAAGGGCAAGGCGACGGAGGAGTTCGTCGCGTTCGAAGAGCGTGCGCCGTCCTCGGCTTCGCCGGACGAGTACGACCTGGGGATCGTGACTGCGTACTGCACTGCCGCGCCGAGCGGCCCCATCCCGAGGTGCCCGGACTGGGTGAACGACTCGCTGTGACACCTGAACAGGTCCGGCAGCTCGCGACGTTCCTCCCGGAAGACTGGGGACACGTCGGACCGTCGATCGTCCGCCCGAGCTCAGCCCCAGCCGAAGGGTTCGCCGGCGCTCGCGCGTTCAACCCGATCGGTGGCCCTGCGCCATCGGTGGAGACACCGCTTCGGATCCTCAGTGCCACGTCGATCGACACCGATCTGGTGCTTCGCCTGCACCTTCAGGACGCGGAGAGCGCCTCCGTGATCGTGTGGGTCGTGGCCCTGGCGGGCACGTCGGACGATGTGCCGCTCCGTGAGGTCTCGAGCGGTGTCTGGGGCATGCTGCTGCGGCGGGTCTCGGGTGACCTGCTCTCGCAGACGGTCGTGACGAGTACCGGCGTCCGCCTGCTGATCGACTAGCACCGATCGCTCACCCACCCCGGTAGGAGCCCCTACGGCGGCGAGGAGCGACCGATCGACCACCGTGCATGAGCGTGCGGAAGCCGGACGGACCGACGACGGCCGTCACGACCCACACGACCCCGGGGCGGCCCACACCCAGGCGATCGACGGCAGGAGCCTGCCGACGACTCGTTCGAGGAGGCTTCGCTGCTTCGGCTCGGTCATCCGGCGCGAGGACACCGCCGCCGTCCCGACGGCGGTCAGGCCGACGTGTCGAGACCCGTCGCACCGGCCTCGAGGAGCCGGAGCGCGCCGGGGAGGGCGTAGACGGCGCTCACCGTGCCGAGCCTGATGTCGAGGTCCGGTCGGACCGCCTGCTGCTCGAGCCCCCAGACCTTCGTCCCGTGTCGTCGGATCCAGCTCGTCACCCGCCGGACCCACTGCTCGTAGGCCGGCGCGACGGCCTGCATCGCCCGCGCCTGGGAACCGATGCTGTGCGGCCGCAACGCCCGATCGTGCACCTGACCCGGTTGCCAGAGGAGCACCGGGGAGCGATCGGGGTCCACGATCCCCAGGCCGGGCTCCGGGGCCACTCGTTCGAAGGTGATCGCCGCCAGCACCGCCGTCAGTGACCCGTCCTGCACCGCAGGGTCGTCGCGGTGCAGGACGACCGGCGGACCGAACGCTCCGGACAGGACCATGACGGCTCGCTCGGCACAGGCCTCCTCGCGCGTGAGGCTGACGGGCTCCGACTGCACGACGGGCCACGGCCAGATGGTGCTCGTCCGCCCTTCTCCGACGTGGTCGAGGAAAGCGTCGACGTCGTCGTGCGAGGCGTAGAACTCGATCCCGGCGACCACCCGGCCATCCTAGGAGCAGCTCGTGTGCCACCCAGCGACGAGGTCGTCCTGCCGTGTGGGCGTACGTCACGACGGCCGTGATCGCGGAGCAACGAAGCGAGGCCCGCAACCGTCCGGTTGCGGGCCTCGCTTCGTCACGGGGTGCTCGAGCACCCGCTTCGGTCGGGCTGACAGGATTTGAACCTGCGACCCCTTGACCCCCAGTCAAGTGCGCTACCAAGCTGCGCCACAGCCCGTGAGCCCCGAGGGGCTCGGAACCCCGTCGCCGGGGCTCCACCACCCGCGTCCGACCGGAGCGTGAGCAGCCCGTCAAGCATAGCGGACCCGGGACCGTGCTCGTGCCACGGCGCGTCGCCGCCCCACGGCTCAGCGCCGTGGCGGCCGCACGACCTCGCGGTCCTTCGCCAGCCACGGCAGTGCGAACCCGACGAGCAGCCCGCCGAGGCCGTCCGCCGCCAGGTCGCCGATCGTGTCGTCGTACCCGACGTAGATCCGCGAGTCGACGAGATTGTGCCCGAGCCACTCCCCCATCTCCCACACCGAGCCGATGGCCAGGCCGGCGCAGAACACCAGGACGGCGACCGAGACCCGACCGGCGTCGGGCGCGTGCGGCACCAGGCGCAGGTCAGCGGCGACGACCGCGAGCAGCGCCGCGAGCAGTCCGGTCAGCACGACGTGGATCAACTTGTCCCAGAGGAACACCGAGGTGTACCACTCGAGTGCGCTCGACCACCCGGCGACGAGCACGAGCACGCACACGGCGACGTCGAACACGGGTCGGAGTCCGAGCATCCGCGGCAGCACGACGCCGAACAGCGCGAGCGACATCACCGCGAACGAGGTCGCACCCCACCCGACGGTGGCGACGGGCACGCTCACGAGCGTGAGCAGCCGGACGACGTCTGCGGCCAGGAACCGCCGGCGCAGGAACGTGGTCCCCAGGGTCGCGATCACGAGGCCCACCGCACGACGGCGTGGACCGCGGCATGGTCGGACGGCCAGACACCGCCGGGCCGCCGGACCGACACCGCCACCCGGTCCACCACCGCGTCGGTGGTCACGAGCACGCCGTCGATGCGCCGGCCCCCGACACGGGGACGCCCGTAGTGCGGGTACGTCCCGTACGGCTCCCCCACCTGCCGGGAGGCACGGTCCCAGCTGTCGACGACACCCGCCTCCGCCAGTGCTCGCCAGGGCGCCGACCCGGCCGGGCAGTTCCAGTCGGCCATGACGACGGCGGGCAGGCCGCGTTCGCGGACGATCCTTCCGAGCAACTGGGCGCCGCGTGACCGCGCCCAGGGCGAGGCGACGTCGAGGTGCGTGGCGATCGCGGTGAAGTCCCGGCCGGTGGCGCGGTCGTGCACGACGGCACCCACGGCGTGCCGGGGGAACGCGGTCGCCCACGACCGCGAGCCGGGCCGGGAGGGCGTCCGCGAGAGTGCCCAGGTCCGCCGCTCGACCACGTCGAGCCGCTCGCGGTCGAGGAACAGCCCGACCGCCTCGCCACCGCCGCGTGCTCCGCGGCCGACGACCACGGGTTCCCAACGCGACCCCACGGCGGCGGTGAGGTCGGCGGTCTGGGTGGGCAGGGCCTCCTGGACGGCGAGCACGGTGGGTTCCTCGGAGGTGACGAGCGCAGCCACGGCGTCGCGTCGACGCTCCCACGCATCCGGGTGACCGGCGGGGCGCGGCACGCGACGCCGGAGGTTGAGGGTCGTGCAGTGCACCTCGGGTGCGACCACCCCCCCGATGATCGGGCGGTCGTCGTCCGGTGCTGCTGGCATGGTTCCTGTCTACGAGACGACACCCGTTGCGTTCACAGGGACTCGTCCGGCAGGTCCGTAGGGTGGCCCGATGCGTTCCGGCCCTCCCACCCGTGTCCTGCTCGCGCTCTCGGTCTCCGGGCTGCTGCTCGGTGCCGCCGGGTGCACGTCGTCGGAGCCCGCGCCGACCGTGGCGGAGCTCGCGGAGCAGCCGGCCGGGTCGGTGTCCGTCGCCGCGCAGCGCGACCCGTCGGCGCGGTCGGTGGCGACCAGCCGCGCGCTGTTCGCGTCGGCTCCGGGGGCCATCGTCGCGGCTGCTGACGACGCCGGTGCGGTGCGGGAGGCGGCGAGCGCCGCCCGTTCCGCGCACGTGCCCGTCCTGCTCACGGACGGCGACGGTGGCGGCGTCGCCCGTGAGCTGCGCCGGCTCGGCGCGGACTGGTACCAGGCCGAGGGCGACGTGACGGTCGACACCGACGTCCCGGAGCGGGACGCGCCGGAACGGGGTGACGCGCCGGAGACGGGTGGTGCCTCCCGGCCGGCGACCGTGGTGGTGGCGGACCGTGCCCCGGACGCGGCTGCCGTGGCGACGGCGCAGGCGGCCGGTGCCCGCGTGGTCGTCATGCCGGACGGTGTCACGGACCCCGCCGCGGCGCCCGACGTCGTGACGGCCCTGCACGAGCGAGCCGGGCACCCGACGGTCCTGGTCGGGACCGCGTTCGGCGACCTGCCGGACCCGGGGTGGACGGTGCGCGCCGCGGCGAGCGGGTGGCAGCTGCCGCACGGCGGACAGCGGCCCTTCGACGGGCACCGGTACGTCGCGCTGTACGGCGCGCCCGGAGCGCCGGTCCTCGGCGTCCTCGGCGAGCAGGACCCCGCGGCCACGGTCCGTCGCGCGGAGGCCACGGCGGAGCAGTACGACGGCCTCGGCGACGAACCCGTGACGCCCGCGATGGAGGTCATCGCGACCGTCGCGGCCGGCGACGCCGGAGCGGACGGCGACTACTCCACCGAACTCCCGGTGTCGACGCTCGAACCGTACGTCGAGGCGGCGCACGACGCGGGGATGCCGGTGATCCTCGACCTGCAGCCCGGCCGCTCCGACTTCCTGTCGCAGGCGAAGCGGTACGAGTCGCTGCTCAGGAAGCCGGGCGTGTGGCTCGCGCTCGACCCGGAGTGGCGGTTGACCGCGGACCAGGTGCCGCTGCGGCAGATCGGGAGCGTGTCGGCGTCCGAGGTGAACGAGGTGTCGTCGTGGCTCGCCGACCTCGTGCGGAGCGAGGGGCTGCCGCCGAAGGCGCTCGTGCTGCACCAGTTCCGGCTGTCGATGATCCAGGACCGGGCCTCGCTGGCGTCCCACCCGGAGCTCGACCTGCTCGTCCACGTGGACGGCCAGGGATCGCAGCCCGACAAGCAGGCGACGTGGGAGGCCCTGCACCAGGACGCACCGGCGGGCGTGCACTGGGGCTGGAAGAACTTCTACGACGAGGACACGCCCATGCTGTCGCCGGAGCAGACGATGGACCAGGTGTCGCCGACGCCGTCGCTGATCACGTACCAGTAGCGGGTCGCTCGTCCACAGCCTGGAGGGACGGGGCCGGTTCCGTCGGTCGGTGCTGACAGCATGGGGGCATGTCTGGTCTCGGTGTCGGTTCGTCCGTCGGCTCGCCTGTTCCCGCGACGGCTCCGCCGTCCGCCGAGATCGCCGCGGAGGCGCAGGAGGCCCTCGCCGCCCTGACCGGGCGGCCGGACGCGGTCTTCCACCCCGGGCAGCTCGAGGCGATCTCGGCGCTCGTCGAGCACCGGCAGCGCGCGCTCGTCGTGCAGCGGACCGGATGGGGCAAGTCGGCGGTGTACTTCCTCGCGACGCTGCTCCTCCGGCGACGAGGGGGCGGTCCGACGGTGCTCGTCTCCCCGCTGCTCGCCCTCATGCGCGACCAGGTGGCGGCGGCGGCCCGAGCGGGTGTGCGGGCGGTCTCGATCAACTCCGCGAACGCGCACGAGTGGTCGGACACGCAGGCCGCCCTCGCGCGCGACGAGGTCGACGTGCTCCTCGTCTCCCCCGAGCGGCTCAACAACCCGCGGTTCCGCGACGAGCAGCTGCCGACGCTGATCGCGCGGATGGGGATGCTCGTCGTCGACGAGGCGCACTGCATCTCGGACTGGGGCCACGACTTCCGGCCGGACTACCGCCGGCTCGCCGAGCTCATCCGGTCGCTCCCGCACGGGGTCCCCGTCCTCGCCACGACCGCGACGGCGAACGAGCGCGTGGTCGAGGACGTCGCCGAGCAGCTCACGGCCGGTCCGGACGCCCCGGTCTTCACCATCCGTGGCTCGCTGGCCCGGGCGTCCCTGCGGCTCGGCGTGCTGACGCTGCCGGACGCCCGGCAGCGACTCGGGTGGCTGCTCGCGCACCTCGGCGACCTGCCCGGCAGCGGCATCATCTACACGCTCACGGTGTCCGGGGCCGAGGACATCGCCCGGCTCCTGCGCGAGAACGGGTACGCCGTGCGCGCCTACACGGGGCGGACCGACACCGAGGAACGCGAACAGCTCGAGCAGCAGCTCAAGGGCAACGAGCTCAAGGCGCTCGTCGCCACGAGCGCGCTCGGCATGGGTTTCGACAAGCCGGACCTCGGGTTCGTCGTCCACGTCGGCGCACCCTCGTCGCCGGTCGCCTACTACCAGCAGATCGGTCGCGCCGGCCGTGCCACCGACAACGCCGACGTCCTGCTCCTGCCCGGACGCGAGGACCGCGAGATCTGGCAGTACTTCGCCAGCGCCTCCATGCCGACCGAGGCGCGGGCGTCGGCCGTGCTGTCGGCGCTGTCCACCGACACGGCGATGTCGACCGTCGCGCTCGAGGGACTCGTCGACATCAAGCGGTCGACGCTCGAACTGCTCCTCAAGGTCCTCGACGTCGACGGTGCCGTCCACCGGGTGGCCGGCGGGTGGGTGTCGACCGGGCAGCCGTGGCAGTACGACGCCGCGCGGTACGAGCGGGTCGCCGCCGCGCGTGAGGCCGAGGCGTCCTCGATGCTCACCTACGAATCGACCTCGGCGTGCCGGATGCAGCTCCTGCAGCAGGACCTCGACGACCCGTCCGCCGAGCCCTGCGGCCGCTGCGACAACTGCGCCGGCGTCTGGTACCCGACGTCGATCTCGGACTCGGACACCTCCGGTGCGGCCGCCGCGCTCGACCGGGTCGGCGTCGAGATCGCGCCGCGCGCCCAGTGGCCCTCGGGCATGTCGTCGCTCGGCGTGGCCGTGAAGGGCCGGATCCCCACGGGTGAGCTCGTCGAGCCGGGCCGCGCCGTCGCCCGGCTCACCGACCTCGGATGGGGCGGCCCCCTGCGCGCGCTGTTCGCCGCGTCGACGCCGGACGGCCCCGTCTCGCGCGAGCTCGTCGACGGGTGCATCCGAGCGCTCAAGGACTGGCCGTGGGCGGAGCGGCCGACCGGGGTTGTGGCGATGTCGTCGCGGTCGCGGCCGGAGCTCGTCGGGTCGCTGGCGCAGGCACTGTCGTCGATCGGGCGCCTGCAGTTCCTCGGGACGCTCGGGCGGAACGGCGGGGAGCCCCGAGGGGACGGCGCGACGAACAGCGCCTACCGGTTGGCCGGGGTGTGGCACACGTTCGTGGTCGACCCGGCGCTGGCGGCGGCGCTGGGGTCGCACCAGGGGCCGGTGCTGCTCGTGGACGACCTGGTGGACAGCCGGTGGACGATGACCGTCGCCGGGCGGGAGCTCCGCCGTGCGGGGGCGGCGGCCGTGCTGCCGTTCGCGCTCGCCACGGTCGCATGACACCGAGCTCCGGCGTCAGGCTCCGGCGGTCGGCCCCGCCGGTCAGGCGGCGGCGATCGCGTCGAGTTCGGCGAGTGCGTCCGACGGCAGGGTGATGCCCGCGCCGGCGACGTTCGCGCGGAGGTGCTCCACCGAGGACGTCCCGGGGATGAGCAGCATGTTCGGCGAGCGCTGCAGCAGCCACGCGAGCGCCACCGACAGCCGCGACTCCCCCAGACGCTCGGCGACGGCGTCGAGTGCGCCGGACTGGATCGGCGAGAACCCACCGAGCGGGAAGTACGGCACGTAGGCGATGCCCTCGGCCGCGGTGTGGTCCACCATGGCGTCGTCCTCGCGTCGGGCGACGTTGTAGGAGTTCTGCACGCAGACGATCGGCGCGATGGTCCGCGCCTCAGCGAGCTGCTCGGCGTCCACCGTCGACAGGCCGAGGTGCCCGATGAGGCCCTGCTGCTGGAGTGCGGCGAGCGCCTCCACCTGCGGCGCGATGCTGCCCGGTTCGGGAGCGTCGACGCCACCCATCCGCAGGTTCACCACGTCGAGCCGTTCGAGACCGAGGGTGCGCAGGTTGTCGTGCACCTGCTCGACGAGCTCGTGCGGCTCGCGGGCGTGCGGCCAGTTCCCCGCGGCGTCGCGTCGGGCGCCGACCTTCGTCACGATGTGCAGCTCGTCCGGGTACGGGTGCAGGGCCTCGCGGATGATCTCGTTCGTGACGTGCGGGCCGT
>NZ_CAJCKG010000040.1:0-28262 GCF_903970945.1 Curtobacterium sp. ME26 | reverse complement strand
TTTTTTTTCAAGGAGAAGCCGGCATACGAGATTCTCCGGTGGGACTGGAGTTCAGACGTGTGCCCTTCCGATCCCCCCCCGACGCCGGCGCCGCCCGCTCGCGGACCGACCTCAGCCCGCCGGCGGGACGATCCGGTCGCGCGGACGCACCGTGGCGAGCAGGTCCGCCACGTCCGCGAGCACCGCCTCGGACTGGACCTCGTCGACGTACGAGGGGTCGTGCTCGCAGCGCTCCGCGGTCCACCCGACCTGCGTGACGTCGACGCCGCACACCGGGCAGCGGGTGACGAAGGACATGTGCACGCGGTGGCGCCCGCGATCGACCGGTCCGGCGTTGACGACGTTCCCGAACCAGAACACCCCGACGGTCGGCGTCCCGACCGCGACCGCGAGGTGCCGCGGCCCGGAGTCGTCGCCGACCACGACGTCCGCCGCCGCGAGCACCGTCGGCAGGTCCGCCAGGGGCAGCGCGTCGGTGAGGTCGTGCAGGCGCTCGTGCAGCGCCGTGGGCACCGCCCCGAGGATCGCCTGCGACGCGGGCACGTCGGTCGCGTCGCCGACGAGCACGACGTCGTCGCCGGCATCGAGCCGTGCCGAGACGACCGCGGCGAAGCGCTCGGGACTCCAGCGGCGACGCGGGTCGGTCGCGCCCGGGTGCACCGCGAGCAGTCGCCCGGTCACGCCGAGCCGGTCGCGGACGGCCCGGCGTTCCTCGGCGGTGACGTGCAACCGCGGGTCGAGCGTGACCGGGGCGGCACCGGCGAGCGAGGCGACCTCGAGCCCGCGGACGACCTCGTGCTGGTAGTAGACGTAGCGGACCCACCGCTCGAGGACCTCGGCGTCCTCGGTGGCCGTGCCCACGGTGTGCCGGGCGCCGAGCCGCAGCAGGAACGGGTTCGAGTTCCGGCCGCCGCCGTGCAGCTGCACCGCGAGGTCGAAGCGGCCGCGCAGCCGCTGCTCGAAGTCCTCGAGCGTCGGGGCCCCCTCGCCGCCGTCACGCACCCCGGGCACGACCGGCAGCTCCTCGAACGCGTGCACGGCGTCCGTGCGCCCGCGCAGCACCGCCGGGGCCGTCGGACCGCCGAGCAGCGTGATGCGCGCGTCGGGGTACGCGGCGTGCAGCGCCTCGAGCGCGGGGACCGCGAACATCAGGTCCCCCAGCCCGCCGCCGCGGAGCACCGCGATCTCCCGGACGTCGTCGAAGCGTTCTCCACCGTTGCCGATCAGTTGCACCACACCCGTCTACCGGAGCGCTGCCGAGAGGAGCCGGAGCAGTGCCACCGTGGGCGCGGCGTTGTGCGCTCCACGGACGAGCGACCGGGAAACCGGGGCAGCGCTCAGGATCGTCCGAGGAACGTGGAGGAACTGCCCGTACATCCGTGAAGGACACCATGACGCTCGCCTCCCCGTCCCCCACCGCGACCGACGCCGACCACCTGGTGGTCACCGACCCCGTCGACGGCTCGATCGCCACGACGACGCCGCGCTCGACGCCGGAGGACGTGGAGAACGCCGTCGCGCGCGCCCGTGCGGCCGCTCCCGCGTGGGCACGCACGGCACCGGCGGAGCGCGGCGCCCTGCTGCACGCCGCCGCGGCCCACCTCCGGGCGAACGCCCAGGAGCTCGCCGACCTGAACACCCGCGAGACCGGGAAGGTGCCCGGCGACGCGCTGGGCGGCGTGGAGGCCGGCATCGGGACGCTCGTGCAGTACGCCGAGCTCGGCCCGGTCCACCGCGGCGAGGCGCTCCGCGGGCAGTTCGGTGCCGCCGACTGGTCGGTGCCGCACCCCCGCGGTGTCGTCCTGGCGCTGACGCCCTGGAACGATCCGGTGGCCGTGGCACTCGGCATCCTCGGTGCAGCGATCGTCACGGGCAACACCGTCGTGCACAAGGGCAGCGAGCGCTGCCCCGGCACGAGCGCCCGGCTGAACGCGCTGCTCGCCGAGGTCCTGCCCGACGGCGTCCTCGTGGGTGTGGACGGTGACGCGAGCACCGGCGAGGCGCTGCTGCAGCAGGACGGCATCGGCGTCTACGCCCACGTCGGCTCGACCGCGACCGGCGACCGCCTGACCGAGGTCGCCGCCACGACCCGCGCCCACGTCATCCGTGAGAACGGCGGCAACGACGCGGTCGTCGTCGACGCGGACGTCGACCCGACCTGGGCCGCGGCGCAGGTCGCCCTCGGGGCCTTCGCGAACACCGGGCAGATCTGCACGAGCGTCGAGCGGGTCTACGTGCACCGCGACCTCGCCGAGGAGTTCACCGCCGCGCTCGTCGCCGAGGCGGAGCGTCGGACGGCCTCCCCCGCGGCCGAGTTCGGCCCGCTCGTCGACGACCGCCTCCGCCGCACCGTCCAGTCGCACGTCGACGACGCCGTGCAGCGCGGTGCGACGGTCCGGACCGGCGGTGTCACCCCCGGCGGCACCGGGACGTTCTACCCGGCGACCGTCCTCACCGACTGCGCGGACGAGATGCTCGTGATGACCGAGGAGACCTTCGGCCCGATCGCCCCGGTCCGGGTCGTCGAGTCGTTCGACGAGGGGCTCCGCCTGGCCGCGGCCGACCGCTACGGCCTCGCCGCGACCGTCCTGACCGGCGACACGGGCAACGCCCTGCGTGCCGCCGCGGAACTGCCCGTCGGCACCGTCAAGGTGAACGCCGTCTTCGGCGGAGCACCCGGCGGCAGCGCCCAGCCCCGCGGTGCCTCCGGCGCCGGCTTCGGCTACGGCCCCCACCTGCTCGACGAGATGACCACGACCACGGTCGTGCACCTCGAGCCCGCGCCCGCCCGCACCACCTCCGGAGGCACCCGATGACCGCCGACGTCCGCCTGGTCCGTGACCTCGTCGCCACCGTCGACGACCGCGAGCCCCTCGTGGTCGTCATCGGCGACTGCATCCTCGACCGCTGGACCGTCGGCGAGGCCGAGCGCGTCTCGCGCGAGGCCCCCGCTCCCGTCGTCCGCGTCACCGAGACCATCGCGGTCCCCGGTGGTGCGGCGAACACCGCGGTGAACGCCCGTGCCCTCGGCGCCCGCGTCCGCATGGTCGGGCTGATCGGTGACGACGAGTCGGGCCGCGTCCTCCGCGAGCGGCTCGAGACCGCCGGCGTCGACACGACGTACCTGGTCGAGGTCCCCGGCGCGCGCACGACGACCAAGTCCCGCGTCGTCGGCGGCGACCGCGTCGTCGTCCGCGTGGACGAGCTCGCCGCGACGCCGGACGCCCACGCCGGGGCCCGGCTCGCCGGGGCCGTCGCGCGTGCCGTCCGCACGGCCGACGCCGCCGTGGTCTGCGACTACGACCTCGGCGTCCAGCCGGAGGACGTCGTCCCGGTGCTCGACCGCGACCGTCCCAGCGCGGTCGTGGTCGACGCGCACGACCTGACCCGGTGGGCGGACCTGCACCCGGACCTCGTGACGCCGAACTCCGGCGAGACCGCGGGTCTGCTCGGCCGTGACCTCGGCGCCGGCTCTGCCCGCGTCCCGGTCGTCGTCGACGCCCGCGACGAGGTGCTCGCCCGCAGCGGTGCCCGTGCCGCGGTGGTCACGCTCGACCGTGACGGCACCGTCCTGCTCGAGCGCGGCGCGGACCAGGCATTCCGCACGCGCGCGACGCCCGCGTCGGAGCAGCAGGCGTCCGGCGCCGGTGACACGTTCTGCGCCGCGGCGACCGTCGCCCTCGCCGTCCGGGCGCCGCTCCGGGACGCGATCGCCGTCGCCCAGGCAGCTGCCGACGTCGTCGTCCGCGAGGCCGGCACCTCCGTCTGCACGGCCGCCGCACTCGTCGAGTCGGTGACCGCTCCGGCCGCGACCGTCGTCGACCACGACGACCTCGCCACCGCGGTCGAGGCCGCACGGGCGGCCGGCCGGCGCGTGGTCTTCACGAACGGCTGCTTCGACGTCGTGCACCGCGGCCACACCACCTACCTCCGGCAGGCGCGTGAGCTCGGGGACCTGCTCGTCGTCGCCCTGAACGACGACGACTCGGTCCGCCGGCTGAAGGGTCCGGAGCGTCCGATCAACACCGCTGAGGACCGTGCCGGCGTGCTGGCCGCCCTCGCGTGCGTCGACCTGGTGACGGTCTTCGCGACGGACACCCCGATCCCGCTCATCGAGCGCCTGCGACCCGAGGTCTACGTCAAGGGCGGCGACTACTCGCCGGAGATGCTGCAGGAGACCGGGGTCGTCCGTGCCTACGGCGGCGAGGTCGTCATGGTCGACTACGTGCCGGAGCACTCGACCACCGCCGTGGTCCGACGCATCCGCGAGGCGGCAGCGGCCACCGCGGCAGCGGCTGCTGCGGACGCAGCAGCGGACGGCGCCGCGGTCGACACCGCCCCGGCCACCGAACCCGACCCGGCGCCGTGACCGCGGCGCGCTGGTCGGGCGCCTGGGGCCGTCCGGTCGCGGGCGACGCGACGACGGCCGAGGTCGACGTCCTCGTCCCCACGGTCGGCCGCCCGGCGGAGCTCGCGACGACGTTCGCCGGACTCGCCGCGCAGACGGACGTCGCCTTCCGGCTCGTGCTGAGCGACCAGTCCGCGGGTCAGGACGCCGCCACCGTGCCGGCGGTCGCCGCCATGCTGCGCGTCCTGGAGGCACAGGGCCGCTCCGTCGTGCTGCTCGCGCACCCGGAACGGCGCGGCCTGGCGGAGCACCGGCAGCACCTGCTCGACCACGCCACCGCCCCCGCGGTGCTGTACCTCGACGACGACGTCTGGCTCGAGCCGGGCACCGTCCGTCGCATGCTCGACGCCCTGCGCGACCTGGGGTGCGGCTTCGTCGGGAGCGCCGTGCAGGGCCTGTCGTACCTGCAGGACCGACGTCCGCACGAGACCGCCGTGTACGAGCCCTGGGACGGCCCCGTCGTGCCCGAGGTGGTCCGCCGCGGGACCCCCGCGTTCGACCGGCTGTCGCTGCACAACGCGGCGAACCCGGCGCACGTCGCGGCCGGGCTCGACGTCGAACCGGGCGGCTGGGTCCCCTACCGCGTGGCGTGGGTCGGAGCGTGCGTGCTCTACGACCGGGAGGCGCTCGAGACCGTCGGCGGCTTCGGCTTCTGGCCGGTGCTCCCGCCCGAGCACTCGGGCGAGGACGTCGTCGCGCAGTGGCGGGTCATGGAGCGCTTCGGCGGTGCCGGGATCCTGCCGTCCGGCGCGGTGCACCTCGAGAGTCCGACGACCGTGACCGACCGCCGGGTGGACGCCCCGGACGTCCTGTTCGACGACCACGAGCCGTCCACGCACCGCTCCTGACCGGGCGCGCCTCCGCAGAACGCAACCCCGGCGGTTCCCCGCAGCGCTGTTCCGCTGCGAGCAACCGCCGGGGTCGCGTGTTGCGAGGGGGACGTCAGCGCACGCGGACCTGCGCGGTGGCCTGACGACCGGTCTGCACACCGGTGAACGTCACGGTCGTGCTGCCCCGCTCGGCCTTCCACTGCACCGACGCTCGTCCGTCGACCAGGTCGAGCGTGCCGAGGTCGGTGTTCCCCGCCTGCACCCGGACCTGCCGGTCGCCGGCGAACCGGCTCGCGGTGAACGTGACCCGCTCCCCGCGGTGCGGCGACCGGTCGGACACGTCCACCCGGGCACCACGGCTCAGCGCGGCGACGTCCTCCGACAGGCGCAGCCCGTCGCGGATGGTGGAGAAGGTGTCGGTCTGGTCGGAGAGTCCGACCACGTTCGCCGCCCCCGGGCCGTACGCCGCGATGCGGACCTGCGTGCCGGTGTGCTGCTGCGAGGAGCCGGCACCCGCCGTGCCGTAGGACACCTTCATCGTGGTGCCGTCGGCGGTGCGGAGCGCGGTCGACAGCGAGGTCGGCGGCGTGTTGTCGACGATCTGGCTCGAGTGCGCGTGGTCGGCGGTGGCGATGACGAGCGTGTTGCCGTCCTGCTTCGCGAACGCCAGGGCGGCCTGCACGGCCTCGTCGAAGTCGATCGTCTCGCCGATCTGGCCGCACGCGTCGGCCGCGTGGTCCTGCTTGTCGATGCTCGCGCCCTCGACCTGCAGGAAGAAGCCCTTGCCGGACTTCCCGCGGCCACGGTCGAGCAGCTGGATCGACTTGTTCGTCAGCGACTGCAGCGAGAGCCCCGTCGACAGGCGCGCCGGGTTCGCCGTGCAGGTCACCGGAGCGTGGTCCGCACCGCCGACGGTGGCCGTGGTCGGCGCGTACCGGGTCGGGAAGTTGCCCGGCGTGAAGAGCCCGAGGAGCGGCTTCGACTGGTCGGCGGCACGCACGCCCGCGAGCCCCGCAGCGTCGGACACGACCTGGTAGCCGCGCTGCTGCGCCTGCGAGACGAGCGTGTCGCCCTGCCACTGGCCGGCCTTCGCGGTCTGCTGGAAGCTCGCCGAGCCGCCGCCGAGGGTCACGTCGGGGCGGGCGTTCAGCAGCTGCTCGCTGATCGAGCCGAGGCCGCCGTTCTGCAGGGCGTCGCTGCCGCAGGAGGCGGTGTCCGGGCCGTAGCAGGAGCGGGCGCCGACGTGCGCGACCTGGACCGCCGGGGTGGCGTCCTGGATCTCGGCGGTGGAGACGTCGCCGGTGCGCAGGCCGTTCGCCTTCGCGAGCTCGAGCAGCGTCTGCTGGGGCTTCCCGTCCACGTCGACGGAGATCGCCCCGTCGTAGGTCTTCGTCCCGGTCGCCCAGGCGCTGCCGGAGGCTGCCGAGTCGGTGACGTAGTCGGGCTTGCCCTTGTCCGCGCCGTCCTTCACGACGGAGTAGGTCGTGTAGGAGCCCGTGAGCGGCAGTGCGTCGAGTCCGGGCAGGCGACCGGCGGCGCCGTACTGGTAGTTCCGGGCGATCGTGATCTCGGAGTCGCCCATCCCGTCGCCGATGAGCAGGATGACGTTCTTCGCGGCGGCGCGCTGGATCGCCTGCTGGACGGTGCGGGTCTGGTCGCCCTGGTGCCGCTGCGCGCCGCCGTGCTGGCTGAGCGCGAGCTGACCGACGGCCTCGGCCCCGGCGGGCACGGCGATGGCGGCTGCGACGAGCGCGGCGCCGAGTGCGAGCGCCCTGCGGCGTCGCTTGGTGGGAGTGGCGTGCATCAGGTGTTCCCCTCGTGATGGCACCCGTTCGGGTGGCATCACGAGGATGACCTGAGCAGCGACTCAGCAGGTGAACGGACGCGGACGCGTCGGTGAACCCTCGCCGCGGACGGGCCGAGACTCCGACGCCGGATGCGGCCACGCGCCTCCCGGCCGCCACCGGCACCCGCGTGACGCGCGTCGGTGCCGCACGGCAGGATGGACGGGACCACCCGCGACCACGAGGAGCACCATGGCGACGTTCACGCGAGGGTTCGGCGGCCGACGCGACGACCGCGACGACCCCCGGATCCCACCCGGGCAGACGCTCGTGCGTGACTGGCCCGTGCTCTCCGCGGGCGCCACGCCGGACATCGCGCCGGCGGACTGGAGCTTCTCGATCCGCACCGAGGGCGGGCTGCACACCTGGACCTGGGACGAGGTGCACGCGCTCGGCGTCGAGGACGTGACGGTCGACATCCACTGCGTCACCCACTGGACCAAGCTCGACATGCCGTGGCGCGGCGTCCCGCTCGACCGGCTCTTCGCGCAGGTGGAGACGTCGCTCGACTTCTGCACGGTGCACAGCTTCGGCGGCTACACGACGAACGTGCCGCGCGACGAGCTGCTCGGCGGGCGGTCGTGGATCGCGTTCGAGGCGGACGGCGAGCCGCTGACGCCCGAGCACGGTGGCCCCGCCCGCCTGCTCGTCCCGCACCTGTACTTCTGGAAGAGCGCGAAGTGGGTGCGCGGCATCGTCATGCAGGCCGAGGACGAACCGGGGTTCTGGGAGAACGCCGGCTACAACATGCACGGGGACCCCTGGAAGGAGGAGCGGTACTGGTGAGCGCTCCCTCCCCCGTCGACGGCCGGGAGGCCCGGGTCACCCCGGTCACGCCGGCCCCCGTCCGCAGGCGGCCGGCCTGGCACCCGGCGACGGTCGCCGCCGTGACGCAGGAGACGCCGAACGCGCGCCGCATCGTCCTCGACGTGCCGACCTGGCCCGGCAACGACCCGGGTCAGCACCTGGACCTCCGCCTCACCGCCGAGGACGGCTACCAGGCGTCCCGCTCGTACTCGGTCGCCTCGGCGGGCGAGGGCACGCAGGTGGTCCTCGCGGTGGACCGCGTCGAGGGCGGCGAGGTGTCCCCGTTCCTCGTCGACGCGATCGAGGTGGGCGACGCCGTCGAGGTGCACGGTCCACTCGGCGGGTGGTTCGTCTGGCTGCCGGGTCGGTCGGATCGGCCGGTGCAGCTCGTCGCCGGGGGCTCGGGCATCGTCCCGCTGCTCCCGATGGTCACCGCGCACGCGGAGGCCGACGACCCGACGCCGTTCCGGCTGCTGTACGCGGTCCGGACCCCGGAGGACGTGTTCTTCCGCGCGGAACTCGACGCGGCGCAGCGTCGGCACGCGCCGCTCGAGGTCACCCACGTGTACAGCCGGCGGGCGCCGGAGGGGTCGGACGCCCCCGTGGGGCGCCTGACCCGGGACGCACTCGCGCAGGCCGTCCTGCCGCCCGAGGCCGGAGCGCTCGTGTACGTCTGCGGCTCGACGCCGTTCGTCGAGCAGGTGCTGCGGTGGCTCGCGGAGCTCGGGCACGACCTGTCCGACGTGCGGGCCGAACGCTTCGGCGGCGCCTGACGCGACGAAGGCCCCGGTCGGTGACCGGGGCCCTCGTGTTCCGAGCGGATGACGAGATTCGAACTCGCGACCCTCACCTTGGCAAGGTGATGCGCTACCACTGCGCCACATCCGCGTACGGGAACACTCTACCCCGCGATCGGCGTGCTGCGAGGATCCGACGCCGTGCCGGGCGCGTCGCGCAGTACCTCGGCGGCCCGCTCGGCGTGTCGACCGATCCGTTCCGCCGTCGGCTCCGGATGGTTCCTCGGTGCCACGAGCAGCGTCGCCCGCGTACCAGGGGCCACCCACCCCTCGTCCGACCGTCCGCGGTGACCCGAACGCTGCGGGCGGTCGGACGGTCTCCGCCTCCTGGCACCGGCGAGTTCACCGGAGCGGGGAGTTCACTTGGCCGCATGAGCTACGTGCACGACAACCCGGGCGGGACCGAGGCCCACGGCGTCGACCTGATCGACGGCGACTCCCCGGCGGTCCGGATCCTCGTCCACGGTGACCTGCCGACGACGATCGAGCACGAGGGTCGGACCTGGCTCGCGACCGGCGACGCCCACGACGACGGCGACGCGTCGGCTCCCCCGATCGCGATCTACCGGCCCGTCTGATCACGGGCTGACTGCCACCGACGCACGAGCGGTCACACGGGATCGCTGCGCACCGACGCGTCCTGCTCACGCCGGTCGAGCTCGGCCAGCATGACCTCGGTGTTGCGCAGCACGCGCGGGGTCGTGACAGCCGTCGCGACCCCGACACCGACGAAGAAGACCGCGCCGATCCAGAACACCGGTTGGCCGGTGACCGCCAGCCACACCGCGAGTGCGGTCATCGGCACGTAGAACAACGGAGCCGCCCACCGCAGCGGCCGGTACTGCCGACGGTGGTGCGTCAGCGCGCGGCGCCACTCGTCGACGTCGGCGTCGGGCGGGAGGACGCCGCGCCGGACGGATCGTGCGAACCCCGGCCGACGGGCCGCCGCGCCGTACCGGCGGCGGTTCCGTCCGAACCAGAGGCCCATGCCGACCCCGTACAGGGTCCCGACGAACGCCGAGGTGAGCGCCCGCGCCCCGAGGCCGGTCTCCGGCGTGGTGAGGAACGTGGTGCCGAACCACGCGACCGCGAACGCGACCGCCATCACGAGCCCCGCTGTCCACGTTGGCATGCGCTGCATCCACCCCATGGCTCCAGCCTGCCAGGACCACCGTGGTGACCGCTGGCAGGCTGGACCGAGGGACAGCGCGACGGTCAGTGCACGCTGAGCTCGTCGTAGGTGGCGGTGTCGAGCTGCTCGACCGCGCCGCCCGAGGCGGGGACGCGCACGAGCCCGGTGTTCGGGCCGTCCGTCGGCGAGACGAACACGTCACCCGCGCTGTCCGCGGCGGCCTCGGCGTCGGATCCGATGTCGAGCCCGCTGATCGGCACGGTGGTCACGCTCCCGGACGCGGTCCGCTGCCACAGGGAGCTCACCCGCGTGTCCGGGGTGCACGAGCCACTGGCGCGGGACGGCGCGGCGCACCACGTCGTGGTTCGCAGTGCACTGAGGACGTCGGTCCGGGAGAGGGCGACCACACCGTCCGGCTCGAGCAGGCTCGTCAGGGACGACGATCCGGTCGGGGCGACGTCCACCGAGAAGTAGCCGCTCCCGCCCGTCGACCGGTTCCTGATGTAGACGTTCCCGGAGGTGTCGACACCGAGGGCGACCAGGTAGTTGTAGACCCCACCCGGGATGCTCTGCCAGACACCGGACGGGTCGTACACGAGCACGGCCGCACTCTTGGTCTGCGCAGCGAGCCACCCGTTCGGGCTGACTGCCACGACGTCACCCGGTCCCACCGTCCGGGTGGTGGCCGACCCGTGCGGCAGTTCGATGATGGACCACGACTGGGTGAAGAACAGGTCTCCGGCGTCGTCGGCGAGCAGCGCCCGGCCTGCCACCGAGACGCCGGTCGCGACCACCTTGCTGCCGCCGCTCTCGGGGTAGGCGGTGATGGTGTGCCCGTCGGCGCTGGCGACGTAGGCGGTCCCCGCTCCGTCGACGGCGTACCCGGAGCCGGACCCGGTGATCGTCTGCCACGTCCCGCCGGCGACCGGACGCCGGACCAGCGCACCGGCCTCGTTGATCGCGTAGAGCGACTCGACGTGCGCAGCGGGTCGGGTGTACCGGACCGACACCGGAGCGCTCAGCGCGCGACCGCTCTTCGCGCGCACGGTGAACGTGTAGGTCGTCGCCTCCGCGAGGTGTCCGAACCGGGCCGAGAACGTCCGCGGTCCGACGGTCTGGGTGCTGTGGTGTCGGTGTCTCGCCGTCGGCGTCACGGACACGGTGTACCCGGTCACGTGCGCTCGCCGGACCGGCGGACCAGCCGACCAGGTCACGGTGGCGGAGTCGTCCTGAGCGGTGACCGCCACGTGCGCGGGCGCTGACGGCTGCGAGGGCGCTGCGTCCGCCGGAGCGGCGGTCGTCAGCACGGCGACGGCGATGAACGCGGTCGCGACGGCGAGCAGAGTGGGTCGTTGCATGGTCTCCCCGATGGTCGGTGCGCGACCTCCGTCGGTCGCGCCCGGGACGAGGGTGGCACCAGGACCGGCTCGACGGAACACCCCGGAGGCATCCGTACGGAAGACCGCAAGCGCCCGGCACCGTGCGGCCGGCGTCCGACCCGACCGACCGACCCGTCGGAACCGTCCGGCGGCGCGCGGCGTACGCTCGCGCACGTCAGCACGCTCCTCGACGACGAGAGCAGGTCAAACCGTGCGCCGACCCATGCAAGCGATCCTCACCGTCGCGACGGTCGCGGCGCTCGCCGCCACGTTCCTCCAGGCCGGTGCCGCCACCGCACCCGCGGTGGCGGCCAGCACGACGTCGGCACGTGGTCCAGCCGCGCCGGACCACCAGAACCCCATGACGCTGTCGCTGCCGGACGGCCAGACCGCCGCGAGCTGCGCCGACCCGACCGTCGTCCACGGCGTGGGGCGCGACCGGAACTGGTACCTCTACTGCACCACCGACGCGCTGACCGCGACGGACAAGAACCCCGACGGGTCGCTCGTCCAGCACGTCGTCCCCACGTACCGCTCGACGGACCTGTCCCACTGGACGTACGTCGGTGATGCCTTCACCACGAAGCCGGCGTGGGTCGGGGACGCGAACGGCGTCTGGGCCCCCGACGTGGTGTACCGCAACGGCCGCTGGTACCTGTACTACGCGGCATCGGACACCCCGACGGCGACCGCGCCCACGGGTGGTGGATCGGCCGTCGGCGTGGCCACGAGCGCGAGTCCGACCGGACCGTGGACCGACTCGGGCGGCCCCGTCGTCGCCCCGCAGGCCGCGCCGAACGGCACCGGGCAGCGATGGGAGTTCGATCCCGAGGTGATCACCGACCGAGGATCCACGTACCTGTACTTCGGCAGCTACTTCGGCGGGGTGAATGTGCGACGCCTGACCTCGGACGGGCTGCGCTCGGTGCCGTCGAGCGAGCGCGAGATCGCGATCGACAACCGCTACGAGGGCACCTACCTGATGCGCCACGACGGGTGGTGGTACTTCATGGGGTCCGCCACGAACTGCTGCAACGGTGCCCTCACCGGCTACGGCGTCTTCGTCGCCCGGTCCCGCAGCCCGCTCGGTCCCTTCACCGACCGCGACGGTGTCGCGATCACGGCGACCCGGGTCGGCGGCACCCCGCTCCTCGCGCAGAACGGCAACCGCTGGGTCGGCACCGGCCACAACACGGTGGTCACGGACCTCGCCGGTCAGGACTGGATCGTCTACCACGCGGTCGACCGCGACGACCCCTACTACGCCGGACAGGGCACCTACACGAAGCGTCCCGTGCTCATCGACCCCCTCGACTGGGTCGACGGGTGGCCGGTCGTCCGCGGCGGCGCCGGTCCGTCAGACACCGTGCAGCCCGGACCGGTCGCCCAGCGCGGCGAGCGGCCGACCTACCGACCGACCCGTGCTGCGACGGACGTGCCCGGCCGACTGCTGCGCGCGGCGTCGACGTCCTTCGACGGCTCCTCGCTCCCCTCGACGCTCTCCTGGATCCGCGAACCCGACCCGGCGACGTGGACCGTCGGCGGCGGGCAACTGAGCTGGCAGACGCAGGCCGCCGACATCCACCCGCCGACGACACCCCTCGCGTCCGTGCTCGCCGAGCCGGCACCGAGCGGCGACTACGTCGTCGAGACGACGGTCGCGGTGGACACCCCGGCGACCGGCGACGGGGTGAACTACGTGCAGGGCGGCCTCATCGTGTACGGCGACGACGGCAACTACGTCCGTCTCACCTCGAACTCGATCTTCGACACCCGGCAGACCGAGTTCGGCAAGCAGGTCTCGCCGCAGCCCGCCGGGTCGCCGACCTACGGCAACATGGTGGTCGGACCGGTCGGCGACCGCACCACGCTGCGGATCGTGCACCGCGTGGTCGGCGGCCTGCACCAGTACACGGCGTACACGAGCGACGACGGGCGGCACTTCGTCCGGGGTGGCACGTGGACGGCGGACCTCGGGGCGCACCCGCGCATCGGACTGATCTCGCTCGGCGGTGCCGGGTTCACGAGCACGTTCGACGACCTGCGCGTGAGCACCGTCCGGAGCGTCCACCGCTGACCCTCGGACCCGCGGCCACGGCCGCAGAAACACGAAGACCCCCGGTCTCCCGGGGGTCTTCTCGTGGTGGGCGATACTGGGATCGAACCAGTGACCTCTTCCGTGTCAGGGAAGCGCGCTACCGCTGCGCCAATCGCCCAGAGGAGTGTGGAACTGGAGGTGGGGACGGGATTCGAACCCGCGTGGACGGCTTTGCAGGCCGCTGCCTAGCCTCTCGGCCACCCCACCATCGAGGTTCACGTCTCCGTGAGTACCCGAACGGTGGGATACCCTCTGGTGAGTCGTGGTCGTCCGAAGACTCCCACACTCGAGCGGATGACGAGATTCGAACTCGCGACCCTCACCTTGGCAAGGTGATGCGCTACCACTGCGCCACATCCGCACTTCGAACGCCCCGTTGATCTTGCCTGGCCGGGCCGCTCTTGTCTGCCCGCTGTCGCGGCGACGAGAAGAACTCTATACGAACCGGGACCCATCCGCCAAAATCCTCCCCGTTCACCGGGCGTGTCCCCCGTGTTCACGCCGATCGGGGCCCGCGGGAGCGCCGGGCGGACGCATGCCGGTGCCCGTTCCTTCCCATGACGGTTGCGATGCCGAGCGGGAACGGGCGTACCTGGTGATCCCGATCGACCAGGTGCGCCCGGACCGACCAGGGACGCCCGCTCCGACCAGGCACCAGGGCCGCCCGCTCCGACCAGGCCGCAGGCACCGGGAACGCCCGCCCCCGACGAACACGGGTCCGTCCCACCCCACCCGAGCGACCGCGCCACACCCGGGGCGCACGCCGTGTTCGGCCGAGTGCCGAACGTCCGCTACTATCGACTGGCACGCAAGTGCAGGGGGCGATTGGCGCAGTTGGTAGCGCGCTTCGTTCACACCGAAGAGGTCATCAGTTCGAGTCTGGTATCGCCCACGTGCCCGTTGAGGGCCCGAAGAACACCCAACAGGAGCCCGGCGCCCACGCGTCGGGCTCCTGTTGTTTCTCCGATCGAACGCACCACCCAAGGACCCATGACCGACGTCGACCTCGAGTTCTCCCGCGTGCGCGCGGTGCTCGACCGCCCGACCCTCCGGCTCATGTCCCGTCCCACGAGCGCCGCGGTCATCGCCGTGTTCCGGACGGTGTTCGACCGCGACGTGCAGTACGTCCCCGCGGACCGGATGCACCTGCAGGTCGAGGAGCACGTCGCCCGGCTGCAGGCCACCGGTGCCCGGGTCCCGGCGAGCGACCAGGCCGAGGGGGACGTCGACGCGCGTCCGAACGGCCGTGCCCTCTGCCGGGACTGGGTCGCGGCGCAGTGGCTCGTCCGCTCGAACTCCCCCGACGGCGACGAGCAGTACTCGCTGACGAGCCACGCCCTCGAAGCCCTGAGCCTCGTCGACGCCCTGAGCGCCGACCGTGCCCTGATCAGCGAGAGCCGCCTGGCGATGATCGTCGACGCGGTGCACCGGTGGGCCGCCCGCGCCGAACCCGACCCCGAGGTCCAGGTGCGGCGGCTCGACGCGCAGATCGCCGAGCTGCAGGCCGAGCGTGACCGACTGGTGCGCGGCGAGGTCGTCGAGGCCGTCGACGACGCCCGGATGCGGGACGGCTACACGAACATCTCGGACCTCATCCGCCAGCTCCCGAGCGACTTCAAGCGCGTCGAGGAGGCGGTCGCGACCATGCACCGCTCCATCGTCGAGGACTTCCGGCAGGAGGTCCGGCCGATCGGCGAGATCCTCGACGACTACCTCGCCCGCACCGACGACCTCATGCAGGCCACGCCCGAGGGCCGCGCCTTCGAGGGGGCCTTCGAGCTGCTGCGCGACGACGCCCTGCTCGTGCGACTCCGCGACGACATCGCCGTGATCCTCGCGCACCCGTTCGCCGAGTCCCTCGCCGCGGGCGAGCGGCGGGCGTTCCGGAACACGGTGAGCATCCTCCGCCAGGGCATCGAGGACGTCCTGGCCCAGCGCCGTCAGCTCACCGCGACCCTCCGCGACCAGATCGTCGCGCACGACGTCGTCCGCGACCGCGAGCTCGAGGCCGTCCTCCGGTCCGTGAACCGCGGGTTGGCGGCGTGGATCGACTCCGGGACCGCCCGCGACCGCGTGCCGCTCGGCCTGCTGCCCGCCACCGCCGAGGTCGGCACGCTCCGCGAGCGGCTCCACGACCCCGACAACGACGCGGTGCCGCCGCCGATCGAGGAGCCCGACGACGACGTCTTCGAGGAGCTCGACGTCGAGTCGCTCCGTCGGCACGGCGGCCCGCTGCTCGCCGAGCTCCGAGCGGCCCTCGGCAGCGCCCCGGACAGCGCGGCGGCGTTCCACGCCCTCCCACCGGAGCAGCGCCGGCCCGTCGAGCTCTTCGGCCTCGCGCACCTGCTCACCGGCAACGACGACTTCGAGACGGCCGCGCACGTCGTGCCGCACCACACGGTGCGTCCCGACGGCGAGACGGTCACCTTCCACATGCCGGTCGCCGCACTGACCCCCGCGCGGCCGGACGACCAGCACGACGACGACAACGGCCTGGAGGCACGGTGAGCGACACGACGCCGGCTCCCGTCGACGAGACGGACCCCGACACGATCGACGCGGCCCCCGCGGACGGGTTCCGGACGGACGACGTGGACGACGAGCGCGAGGAGCGCGACGAGACCAGCTTCGCCCTCTTCGAGGGCGACGAGGGCCGGCTCGACGAACCGCAGCGGCGTGCCCTGGTCGCGCTCCTGCGTCACACCTACGTCAGTGCGCGGACGCACGCCGACGAGTGGCGCGCGATCACCGACGGCGAGCACCAGCTCCGGTCGCGGCTCAACGACCTGTTCCTCGAGCTGCACGTCGACCGCGACCGCGAGGTCGCGTGGAAGCGCCAGGCCCGCTCGGAGAGCCAGCGCCGCGCGTTCCCGACCCTGCTGCGCGACGTGCCGTACACCCGCGAGGAGACGATCGTCCTCGTCTGGCTGCGCATGAGGTTGCGGGCCGACACCCGTCCCGGCCTCGACCAGGTCGTCGTCGACCGGTCGGAGATCCTCGGGCACGTGTCCGGCTTCCTGCCCGCGACCACCGACCGCACCCGTGACGAGGCCCGGGTCGCGAAGGCCGTCGAGCGCCTCGTCACGGCCCGGATCCTCATCCGCACCACCGACCCCGACCGCTTCCGCGTCGCGAGCGTCGTCGAGGTGCTGCTCCCCCTCGAGCAGCTCGGCGAACTCGACCGCTGGCTGACCAGCGCGACCACCGACCGTGGCGAGCCGACCGACGGCGGCGACCCGGGCCTCCCGGCCGACCCGACCGACACCGACGACGAAGGCGAGACGGACGCATGACCGACACCGCGATCGACGGCTCCGTCATCCCCGCGCTCTTCGACACCGTCGCGCAGTGGCGCGCGGAGTCGATGCAGGTCGTCAACTGGGGCGGCTTCCACGGCCACCGGCACGTCGAGCTGTCCGGCACCGCGACGCTCATCTCGGGCGCCTCGGGCACGGGCAAGTCGACGCTCATGGACGCCTACCTCGCCGTCATGATGCCGTCGGACGTGCCCTTCAACGGCGCCTCGAACGACGCGACGACCGGCCGCGCCCGGAGTGCCGACCAGCGCAACCTGCTGACGTACCTGCGCGGCAAGGTCGACACCCGTCGCGACCCCGAGACCGGTGCACTGCGCGACGTGAACCTCCGCGGCGACGACCAGACCACGTGGGGCGCGGTCGCGGTGACCTTCCGCAACGACGACGAGCGGCGCTTCACCGTGCTCCGCGCCTACCTCGTCCCGAAGCGGGCGCGCGGCGTCGGCGACATCCAGATGACGATGGCGACCGTCGACGACACCTTCGACCTGCGCCGGCTCGAGGAGTTCGTGCCGTCGCGGTTCCACCACCTCGAGCTGACCGGCCGGGTGCCGGGGCTCGTCGTGCGCGACACCTACCAGGAGCTCGCGTACACGCTGCAGACGCGGCTCGGCATCGGTGACTCGGGTGGCGGCAACCGGGCGATGCGGCTGCTCGCCCGCATCCAGGCGGGGCAGCACCTGCCCACCGTCGACGCGCTGTACAAGTCGCTCGTGCTCGAGACCCCCGGTACGTACGAGGCCGCCGACCGGGCACTCGCGCACTTCTCCGCGCTCGACGAGGCGTACGAGGCGATGGACACCGAGGAGCGCAAGGTGCGCATCCTCTCGCCCATCGTCGGACTGCACGACGAGATCGCCCGCGCGAAGGCGGCCGCCGACGCCCTCGACGGCATCGCCACGGGTGCCGAGGTGTCGCCGTTCGCGCACTGGACCGCCTCGCGGAAGCGCGCGCTGCTCGACGCCGAGGTCGAGCGGAACGGCCGGGAGCGGACGGCGGCACGCGCCGACGTCGCCGCGACCGAGGCACGCCACGGCGCACTGGAGGTCGAGCTCCGGGAGGCCGAGGGACGGCTCCGCGACCAGGGCGGCAACGCCCTCGCCCAGCTCGAGGACCGGATCGACCGCCGCACGCGCGAGCGGGACGTCGTGGCCCGGGCACGGCGGACCTTCGACGAGCGCACGGCGACCCTCGACCTGTCGCTCGCCACCGAGGCCGACTTCACGCGCGCGCAGGGCGCGTCGCACGGGTTCCTCGGGGCGTACGCCGCGGCCCGTTCCGAGCTGGACGACCGGCGCGACGCCCTGACCCGCGAGGAGTACCCCCTCCTCGACCGCGAGCGGACCCTCCGGCAGGAGCGCCGGTCGCTCGAGCACCGGCAGGGCGCCATGCCGCTGCCGATGCACGAGGCCCGGCTCGCGATGGCCCGGGCCGCCGGGATCGCCCCGGAGTCACTGCCCTTCGTCGCCGAGCTCCTCGACGTGCTGCCCGCCGAGGAGCAGTGGCGCACCGCGATCGAGTCCGTCCTGGCCCCGGTGGCCCGCACGCTGCTCGTCGACGCCGACCAGCTCTCGGCCTTCAGCGCCGCGATCGACTCGCTCCAGCTGCCCGTGCGGGTGCAGTTCGAGGGCGTGCCGACGGGGCCGCACCTCGACCTCGACGGCGACCCCGCGATGGTGTCCGGCAAGCTCGCGGTCAAGGACTCGCCGTTCAGCACCTGGGTGCGCGAACGCATCGAGTCCGACCGGATCGACGCCCGGTGCGTCGCATCGGCCGCCGAGCTCGGCGGCGAGGGTCGTCGGGTGACGCTCTCGGGCCAGCTCCGCGACGGGCGTCGCGGCGCCCACGGTGACCGGCGGCAGTCGAACGTCATCGGCTTCACCAACGAGGCCCGGGTCGCGTCGGTCGAGCAGGAGCTCGCCGCGATCGCACAGGACCTGACGACGCTCGAGGCCCGCCGCACCGACGTCGCCCAGGACATCGCCGCGCTCGACGCCCTGCGCGCCGCACACCAGCACGTGGTCGACACGACGTGGGACGGCATCGACGTCGTCGGCATCGAGGAGTCCCTCGCCCGACTCGACGCCGAGCGCCAGGCGCTGCTCGCCGCCGACGACGGCCTCCGCACCCTGCGCGAGTCCGTCGCCCGGCTCCGACGCTCCCTCGACGAGGCGGCCGACCGCCGCGCGGCCGCACGGCTCAGCGTCACCCGGCTCGAGGAGCGCCACGCCGTGCTCGTCGACGGGCAGGACGCCGCGGCCGAGATCCTGGCGCGCTTCGAGGACACCCCGGAGTCGCTGCCGGACGCCGAGCAGTCGCGGCTGCTCACCGAGACGTTCGCGGAGGTCGGCGCGCCCGACGGCATCGACGGCTTCGACGACGCCACCCGCCGGCTGCGCCGACGGCTCGAGGAACGGCTCGCGCAGGCACTCGACGGCGCCGCGGCGGCGTCGACCGCGCTCACGCTGACGTTCCAGCGCTACCAGGACGCGTGGCCCGACCCGAACCTCGGCACCGGGGTCGCCTCGTACCCGGACTACGCCGCCATCCTCGACCAGATCGTCGCGACGGGCCTCCACGCACGCCGCAGCGAGTGGCGTCGTCGGCTGTCGCAGTGGAGCGGCGAGGACCTCGTGCCGCTCGCCGGGGCCTTCGACCGGGCGGTCGTCGAGATCGAGGAGCGGCTCGAACCGGTCAACGAGATCCTCCGCGAGCTGCCCTTCGGTGCGAACCGGGACCGTTTGAAGATCCAGATCCGCCGGGTCACCCGCGAGGACGTCACCGCCTTCCGCCGGGAGCTCCGCGCGCTCTCCGCGTCGGTCGACACCGAGCTCACCGACGACGTGCTCGAGACCCGGTTCCGCCGGCTCCGGCGCTTCATGGCCGTCATCCGGCCCGAGCCCGGCGCCGCCCGCGGACGCACCACCCAGCGCGACGCCGTGCTCGACGTCCGCCGGCACATGGAGATCACCGCGGTCCGCTACGACACCGAGGGCAACGACCTCGGCGTGTACTCGTCGCTCGGCGACAAGTCCGGCGGGGAGACGCAGGAGCTCGTGGCGTTCATCGTCGGTGCGGCGCTCCGCTACCAGCTCGGCGACGAGACCCGGCCGCGGCCCCGCTTCGCGCCGGTGTTCCTCGACGAGGCGTTCATCAAGGCGGACTCGGAGTTCGCGGGGCGTGCCGTGACGGCGTGGCTCCGGCTCGGGTTCCAGCTCGTGGTGAGTGCCCCGCTCGACAAGGTCACCGCGCTCGAGCCGTCGATGGAGCGCCTGCTGTCGATGCGGAAGCACCCCGAGACGGGCCACTCGTCGATCACGGAGATCGCCCGGGCGTAGGGCGGCGCGGCGCGGCCGGCGGCGAGTCCGAGGTTCCGCAATTGCGGCATCTCGAGACGCGCCGGACGCAGTCCTGCGACCCCGGCGTCCTGCACGCGGCGAGTCCTGGAACCCCGAGGAGTCGCGCGGCGGTGAGCGCGACCGTCGGCGGGACGGGAGGCGCGGCGCGCTCCCGCCACGAGCCTCCCGTCCGCCGCGTCCACATGCCAGCGCCGAGGTTCCACGATTCCGGCATGTCGGCGCCGGACCGTCCCGTTCCTGAGACCCCCGCGCCACGCACGCGGCGAGTCGACGAACCGCGGCGGCCAGCGGGCAGCATCCGTCACGCTCGGCGCACCCTGGCGACAGGAAACGCCCATTCGGCGGACCGGCCGCGGCGTGTCCCGCCCACTCGCCGGACCGGCCGCGGCGTGTCCCGCCCATTTCGCCGGACGGGAGGCGCGGTGCCAGCCCGCTCCGCGCCTCCCGTCCGTCGCGTCGCCGGTGCCACGGCGACACCCGGCGAGCGGGCAGGATCCGTCACGCTCGACGCAGCCTGGCGACAGGGAACGCCCGCTCGGCGGGACGTGCGCGGCACGTCCTGCCCGCTCGCGCGGTCGGCGGCACGACGGCGCCGGCGCGGGCGCACCGGCGTCGGGGCACGGTACGGTGGGCGCGTGTTCGGACGACGCTCCCCCGGCCCCCGCCCCGACGACTCCGGCGGGCTCGGCATCGGTGCCCTCGTGCAGGTCGTCGCCCTCGAGCGCGGCGGCGAGCAGTGGGCGGACGAACCGATCGGGGTGATCGTCGCACCCGGCGGCGTGCAGCTCGGCGGCCTGCAGCGCACGTGGACCGTCGCCTTCGACGAGCCCGCGTACACGCAGGACGGCCGCGGCCCCTTCGAGCGCGCGACCGTCCTGGGTCGTCAGTTGGTGCCGGTCGAACCGGCAGCGGTGGACGAGGCCTAGTACTCCTCGTTGCCGCTCTTGAGCATGGCAGCGACCGCCATGCAGAGGCCCACGCCGCC
Organism: Curtobacterium sp. ME26; assembly: GCF_903970945.1. Taxonomy (NCBI): domain Bacteria; kingdom Bacillati; phylum Actinomycetota; class Actinomycetes; order Micrococcales; family Microbacteriaceae; genus Curtobacterium; species Curtobacterium sp. ME26. Next base: position 7,306 of record NZ_CAJCKG010000040.1, on the reverse strand, counting down.
GAGCACGCCGACGCCGATGATGATGCCTGCGATGAGTTCGAGCATTGTGACTCCTTGCGTTCCGGGGCCGGTGTGGCGGTGGCCGTCCTGGCCGGTGTCCAGGCTACCGGATCACGCCTCCGGCACCTGGACACGACGAGCCGTCAGCGGATGCCGCGCATGAGCCGCAGCACGGGCTTCGCGCAGAGCAGCAGGACGACGCCGACCGCGACCGCGACGAGGCCGAGCACCGTGAAGTAGGGCGCCTCGTTCGTGGGCGAGTAGTACTGCGAGAGCACCCCGGTCGCCGCGGTGCCGAGCGAGACCGAGAGGAAGAACAGCGCCACCATCTGCGTCTGGAAGCGCGGCGGCGCGAGCTTCGTCGCCACGGACTGCCCGACCGGGGAGAGCAGGAGCTCGGCGATCGTGAAGACGAGCAGGATCGCGACGAGGGCGAGCAGCGGCGTGCCGTTCTCGCCGGTGCCGGTGAAGGGCAGGAACAGCAGGAACGCGATGCCCATGATGCCGGTGCCGAGCGCGAACTTCGTCGGGGTCGACGGCTGGCGGTCGCCGAGCTTGGTCCAGATCGCCGCGGCCACTCCGGAGAGCACGATGATGAACACCGGGTTGATCGACTGCACCCAGGACACGGGCATCTCCCACCCGCCGAGGGACCGGTCCAGGCGCTGGTCGGAGTACTGCGTCACGACGGTGAACTGCTGCTGGTAGAGCGACCAGAAGACCGCGCTCGCGATGAACAGGGGGATGAAGGCCAGCACGCGGGAGCGCTCGTCGGCGGTGATGCCGCTGGTGAGGATCACGACGAAGTAGGCGATGGTCGCGACCACGACGACGGCGACCACCACGGTCGGCAGGTTGCCGACGTTCAGCAGACCGGTCAGCACGGCTGCGACGACCACCGCGAGGGCGACGACGACGAGTCCGCCGACGAGCGGCAGGCGACGACGGTCGACCGGGTTCGTGACGTGCCGCACCGACTCGGGCAGCTTCCGGCGGCGGATGCCGTACTGCACGAGGCCGGCGGCCATGCCGACCGCGGCGAGGCCGAAGCCGTAGTGGAACCCGAGCGTCGACTGCAGCAGGCCGGTGAGGAGGGGGCCGGCGAACGCGCCGAGGTTGACGCCGAGGTAGTAGAGCGAGAACCCGGCGTCCCGTCGCGGGTCGTCCCGGCTGTAGAGGCCGCCGACGATCGTCGTCGCGGTGGCCTTGAGCCCGCCGGACCCGAGGGCGATGAGCACGAGCCCGACCCCGACCCCGGTCACGCCCGGGATGAGCGCGAGCGCGATGTGCCCGGCCATGACCACGACGGCGCTGCCGAACAGGGTCCGGTCGGCACCGATCAACCGGTCGGCGACCCAGGCCCCGATGATCGTGAAGAGGTAGACGGCCCCGCCGTACGCGCCCATGATGCCGTTCGCGATGCCCTCGTCGATGCCGAGCCCGCCGCGCGTGACGGTGTAGTACATGTAGATGAGGACGATGCCCTGCATCCCGTAGAACGAGAACCGCTCCCAGAGCTCCACCGCGAAGGGCGTCGACAGCTCGAAGGGCTGCCCGAAGAAGGTGCGTGGCTGCGCCGGAGCGCTCGCCGGGGTGGCGCGGGACATCCCTCCATCGTGCCCCGCCCCACCGCCGACGGGCCAATCGGGTCGGGGTCCGCACAACCCGGCTCCGGCGGGTCTTGGAGGGTTCCCACGACCGTGGTCGGGGTCCGCCGGTCCCGCTTGTGCACCCGCACGGCGTTCGACGAACACACGGTCGCAGTGCCTAGCGTGTGGAGTGCAACACGGTCAGCGCAGTCCAGGAAGGCTCCCCCATGGTCGACACCGCTCCCGCACACCTCACCTCGACGCCCGCGGCCGAGGCCCCCGACGCCGACGCCACCGGCGACCCGGCGGCGGGCACGCCGGTCGGCGCGACGGACACCGACGTCCGCATCGACACGACGCTGCTCGGCGAGCTCCTGCTCGGACGCTGGGCGGAGGACCGCCGGATCTCCCGTCGGCTCACCCTCGACCCGGGCCTGCACAAGATCGAGGGCCAGCCGGTCCCCGAGCACCGCGCCCGTACGCTCGAGCAGCTCCGCGTGCTCGTCGACGCGGGGGCGATCCAGCGACCGTACCCGACCGAGTTCGGCGGGCAGGAGAACCACGGCGGCAACCTCGCGGCGTTCGAGGAGCTGACGACGGCGGACCCCTCGCTGCAGATCAAGGCGGGCGTGCAGTGGGGCCTGTTCGGCTCCGCCGTCCACCACCTCGGCACCGAGCGCAACCACCGGGAGTTCCTGCCCGGCATCATCCGGTTCGACGTGCCCGGCTGCTTCGCGATGACCGAGACCGGGCACGGCTCGGACGTCCAGAGCATCGCCACGACCGCCACCTACGACGCGGCGACGCAGGAGTTCGTGGTCCACACGCCGTTCCGCGGCGCGTGGAAGGACTACATCGGCAACGCCGCACTGCACGGCCGGGCGGCCGTCGTGTTCGCGAAGCTCGTCACGCAGGGCGTCGACCACGGCGTGCATGCGTTCTACGTCCCCCTGCGCGACGCCGAGGGTGCGTTCCTGCCCGGCGTCGGCGGTGAGGACGACGGCGTCAAGGGCGGCCTGAACGGCATCGACAACGGCCGCCTGTGGTTCGACCACGTGCGGGTCCCCCGGACGAACCTGCTGAACCGCTACGGCGACGTCGCCGAGGACGGCACGTACAGCTCGCCGATCGCCTCGCCCGGTCGTCGGTTCTTCACCATGCTCGGCACGCTCGTGCAGGGGCGGGTGTCGCTCGCCGGTGCCGCGGTCGTGGCGCAGAAGCTCGCGCTGCAGATCGCGCTGACGTACGCCGCGGAGCGTCGGCAGTTCCCGACCGGTGGCGGTGACGAGGGCGTCCTGCTCGACTACGGTCGCCACCAGCGTCGCCTGATCCCGCGCCTGGCCACGGTGTTCGCGCAGTCGTTCGCGCACGAGCAGCTCCTGCAGACCTTCGACGACGTCTTCAGCGGACGGAAGGACACGCCGGAGCGCCGCGAGGACCTCGAGACCCAGGCGGCGGCGTTCAAGTCGATGTCGACCTGGTCGGCGCTCGACACCCTGCAGGAGTGCCGCGAGGCCTGCGGCGGGGCCGGCTTCCTCGCCGAGAACCGCCTGACCGGGCTGCGCGCGGACCTCGACGTCTACGTGACCTTCGAGGGCGACAACACGATCCTGCTGCAGCTGGTCGGGAAGCGACTGCTCACCGACTTCCGCGCCCGGGCCCCGCGCGACGCCGCGTCCACCGCGCGGTTCGTGGCCGCCCAGGCCGCGTCGAAGCTCGCGGACGCGTCCGGCCTTCGACGACTCGGGCAGACCGTCGCCGACCGCGGGTCCCTCGCGGCGAGCGTCACCGACCTGCAGGACCCGCGCACGCAGCGCGCCCTGCTCGCCGGCCGTGTCGACACGATGGTCGCCGAGATCGGCATGCGCCTGGCCTCGGCGGGCAAGGACCGCGCCCGCGCCGCGAAGCTGCTGAACCGCTCCCAGCACGAGCTCATCGAGGCCGCCAAGGCGCACGCCGAGCTCATGCAGTGGGACGCCTTCACCGAGGCCATCGAGTCGGTCGCCCCCGGGGACACCCGCCGTGCCCTGGTCTGGCTCCGTGACCTGTTCGCCCTCGGGCTGCTCGAGCAGCACCTCGACTGGCACCTCCTGCACGGTCGGCTCACGGCGCAGCGCGCGCGTGCGGTCTCGGCGTACGTCGACCGCCTCGTCGCCCGGATCCGTCCGGTCGTACCGCAGCTCGTCGAGTCGTTCGGCTACGCCCAGGAGCACGTCCGCGCGCCGATCGCCCTCGGCGAGGAGCGTGCCCGGCAGGAGGAGGCCGCCGCCTGGTTCGCGGCCGAGGCAGCAGCGGGACGGCTGCCCGAGCAGGAGAAGAAGCCGCGGCCGTGATCAACCCCGGAGGGTTGATACCGACGGAATCAACCTTGTAGGGTTGACGGCGGAGGCGATGTGTACGCGGTGACGGTGGACCAGGTGGGGAGTCGCTCGGGCGACGACCGCGTCGAGACGGCGATCCGGTCGGTCCGCGACGCCGTCGGCGACCGGTTCGTCCTCGCACCCGAACGCACGGCGGGCGACGAGTTCCAGTTCCTGCTCGACGACGCGGCCGCCGCGCTCGACGTCGTCCTCGCCCTGTCGCGTGCGGGCGGCTGGAGCGTCGGCGTCGGCATCGGGGACGTCGAGGAACCGCTCCCGGAGTCGACGCGGGCGGCCCGGGGCGAGGCCTTCGTCCGGGCGCGCGACGCGGTCGAGCGTGCGAAGGAGGTCCCCGAGCACGTGGCGCTCGAGGTGGCCGGTGACCGGCGCCTCCGCACGGCCGACGTCGAGCCGCTCGTCGCCCAGACCGTCCGGGCGCGCGAGCGCCGGTCCCCCGAGGGCTGGGAGCTGGCCGACCTCGTGCGCGACGGCCACTCGCGGACCGAGGCCGCCCGGCTGCTCGGGATCACCCCGCAGGCGGTCGCGAAACGGTGGACCGCCGCGGACCTCCGCTCGGACGACGCCGTCCACGCGGCCCTCGTGCGCCTGCTCGCCGAAGCGGACCTGCCCGCATGACGCCCTGGATCGTCGGGTCGGTCGTCCTGCTGGTCGTCGCCGTCTTCAGCGTCGTGCACCGCGTGCCCCCGCTCGTCCGGGCCGTCCCGGCGCTCGTCGCCGTCGTCGTCGTGCTGGGCGGGCACCTGCTCGAGCTCGTCCCCGCCGCCCCCACGACGGCCGTCCGCGTGCTCGCCGTCACCGCCGTCGCGGCTGTCGGGGTGCTCGCGGGCAGTGCCGTCACCGGGGCCGTCCTGACCCTGGCGGTCCGCGACGGGGTCGAACGCGGTCCGCACGGCGGCATCCTCGTCTCGCGTGCCGACGAGCCGGCCGTCGCGCGCCGCCGCCCCGAGGTGCTCCGCGGCGGTGCCGCGATCGGCTTCCTCGAACGCTTCGCGGTCGTCGGCGCCGTGCTGGTCGGACGGCTCGAGATCGTCGCCGCGGTGATCGCGGTCAAGGGCCTCGGGCGTTTCAGCGAACTCGACTCGGCGGAGGCGCGGGAACGGTTCATCGTCGGCACGCTCACGAGCATCTGCTGGGCGGGCCTCGCCGCCTGGGCGGCGATCGGTCTGCGGTAGCCCGGATCAGGCGTCGTCGCGGCGCCGACGCTCGCCGAGCGCGGCACGCAGGCGCGCCTCGGCGTCGTCCGCCCCGACCGACCCGGTACCGCTCGCGGCGGCCGCAGCGGCCTCGGCGTTCGCCTCGATCACGGCGCGGACGACCTCCTCGCGCTGGATCTTCACCCCGCGCGGTGCGTCGATGCCGATCCGGACGCCGTCGCCGCGGCTGTCGAGCACCGTGATGACGATGTCGTCACCGACGAGGATCCGCTCGCCGACCTTCCGCGTGAGTACCAGCACCCCGTCAGCCTAGCGACAGGACGGGCACCCCCATCAGGTGCACCGACTCCGGCGTGGCGGTCTCCCCCGCCCCGATCGCTACGACACCGGCGACCGTGGTCCGCGCGGCGACCGCGGCGACCATGCTCCGCGTGTCCTCGGGCTTCCGTCCGACGTCGACCACGACCCACGTCTGGTCGGCCGCGAGTCCCTCCGTCGTGGCCGCGTCGTCCCACGCGGCGACCCCGAGCAGCGCGTGGCCGTTCCGGACCCCGTCGGCGCGCGCGAGGATGCCCGACCGCCGGTCCGCGGCGTCGGTCGGTCGCAGGCCGTAGCGTCCGGCGAAGACGCCGGCCGCCGCGTCGACGTCCGTCGGCCGTCCCACCAGCAGGACGAGGTCGCCGTCCGCGGAGAGCACGGCCGGCAACGGGAGCACGGCCGGCACCGGGAGCGCCGTCGGGACGGGCGGGACGGGCAGCACCGGCGGCAGGGCGGTGACCACCGGCACGTCCGTCACGGGCGCGGCGACCGGCACCGCGCCTCCCGGCAGCTCCGTCCCGTCCTGGAGGCGCGACCCACCCCCGTCGACCCGGCCCGCGTCGGCGACGGCCCGGTCGGGGCGCGGGGCGCCCGTCGTGATCCCGTCCGCCGCGAAGCCGTCGAGCACCGACGCGAACGCGTCGGCCCGCGTCGTCGCCGTGCCGTCGCCCGCGGCGATCCGCGCCTCGGCGGCCTCGGCGTCGGCGAGGAGCGCCGCGATCCCGACGCGCACGACCGGCCCGTCCGCGATGGCGACGCGGGCGGTCGGCGGGTCGAGCGGGTCCGGGACCTCGACGACGGCCTCGACGTGCGACCGCCGGAACATCCCCCCGATGCCGGGCGACGTGACGCGCTCGGCGGAGACGATGCGGGCGCCGGCACCGAACTCGGCCCGGACGGCGTCGCGCACCGCCTCGAGCGTCGGGCCCTCACGCAGCGATCGGATCGGCGGCACGGACCACCCCCACGGTCTCGATGGTGGAGCCCGCAGCGGTGGCCTCCTGGTACGACAGCACGGGCAGCCCGTTCGCCTGCGCCGACACCATCCGGTGCACGGCGGGGCGGAGCTGCGGCGCGCAGACGAGGACGGCGGACAGGCCCTGCTCCTCGACGCTGCGGACGGCGTCGCGGAGCGAGCCGAGCACCTGCTCGATGCGGTGCGCGTCCAGCACGATCTGGCTGCCCTGCTCGGAGGGGCGGAGTCCCTCGAGCATGGCCTGCTCGAGCAGCGGGTCGATCATGATGACCCGGAGCGTCCCGGCCTCGGCGTGCCGCGCGGGCAGCGCCGGACCGAGGGCGGCACGGGCGGCCTCGACGAGGCCCTCCGGGTCGGTGGAGACCTTCGCGCGGAGCGTCAGGGCCTCGCAGATGCGGCCGAGGTCGTTGATCGGCACGCGCTCGACGAGCAGCCCCTGCAGCACGCGCTGGACCTCGGCGAGGGAGAGCATGCCGGGCACGAGCTCCTCGACCGCCGCGGGGTTGACCTGCTTGACGCCCTCGGTGAGCACCTTGACGTCCTCGCGCGTGAGCAGCCGGGCAGCGTTGTCGCCGATCACGGCCTGCAGGTGCGTGACGAGCACGGAGACGCGGTCGATGACGGTCGCGCCGGTCATCTCCGCGGCGTGCCGGAGCTCGGCGGGCACCCACTTGCCGGCGAGGCCGAACACCGGCTCGACGGTGACGGCGCCGGGGAGCCCGTCGAGCTGGTCGCCGAGCGCCAGGACGCTCCCGAACGGAAGAGCACACGTCTGAACTCCAGACACTCCGGAGAATCTCGTATGCCGTCTTCTGCTTGAAAAAAAAAAATTAAACACTCAGGACAGAACAGAGCGCCCATCATACCACCTGTTGTCTGCTATGAACA